>JAISAV010000027.1 GCA_031266545.1 Odoribacteraceae bacterium
TCACGCTGACCGCCGAGACGCGCAAGGGCCTCGAGGACGTGGGCGTGGAGGTGCTGGGCGTGAAGGACAGCGGGGCGCGCGTGGGTCTGGTGACCGACGTGACCACCGGCCTGACCGACGGCACGATCACCCCCGACGGCGACATCATCATCACGGGCGAGAAGATCAAGGTCATGCCGATCGACGAGCCGGAGTACCGGGTGTCCCTCGTGGAGGTCACCAGCGGCACGGAGATCGTTATCGAGCCTCCCTACCCGGTGAACGACCCGAGCCGGATCATCTGCCGCGTGCCGTCGCTGGGTACTGGCGAGTACACGCTGCGGATCATCACGCGCTTCACGCAAGGCAACGTCCTGTTAAAGCAGGCGCGCGTCATCGATTACGAGCTGCCGCTTAAGGTGTTGTAGCCTTACCGGTAACCCGTCCGCGCCCCCGGCGCGAGGACAAAGTCGCGTGTTTGTCCTTGCCGCCGGGGGCGCTTTTCGTGAGGATTTGTACAGGGTGTCTATACAGCGTTGTATAGGACGCGTATACAACGTTGTATAGGATGTGTATACAACGTTGTATAGGGCGTGTATACAACCACGAGTGGTCGGAAAATTAATCTGCCCTGAAAAAACACGATCAATAGCGTGTAGCAACGCCGTCAATCCAAGGGCTGAAGGCCACGAGCGGTCACGTTAAGATGGAGGGGCGTTGCCCAGTCGTGGTCGAAAGATTACAGGGATGACTATCAAAAGCCCCGAAGGGGTATTCAGCAATAGCGTAGGGCAGCGCCCAATGCCGTCAACTTAAGTAATTTGCTCGGCGTAGGCTCCAGCCTACGTCGCGATAGAAGCAAGGCTCCAGCCTTGCAACTCAACAGATCGTGCAAGGCAGGAGCCTTGCTTTTAACCCGGCGGAGGCTGGAGCCTCCGCCGAGCGGAAAGTATTTTTGCTTAAGTTGACGGCATTGGGCAGCGCCCTACGAATAGTCACCCGGTGAATACCAAGCAGGCTGAAAGCCTGCGAGCCAATACAATACCATGCTATTGCTTACGCCCTTGCAGGGCTTGGCGAATAGTATGATTCGGTTCGTGGGGCGTTGCCCCACGCTATTGCTATACACCCCTTCGGGGCTTTTACGATCATCCCCGTGGTCTTCCGGCCACGACTGGAGTGCGTCTTGCCTCCGCGGCATGATCGCGTGCGGATGCCGTAGGGGCAGGCACGAAGGCCCGCCCTCGATATCGCGGGGGTAGCGCGCCGTTTCGCGGCCACGCCGTGGTAGGGGCAGGGCATGCCCTGCCCCTACAGCATGATCAAAGGAGCGGGGGCGGTGATCAAAGGAGCGAGGGACAGGTCGTGCCCGGGAGATGTCATTTATTCCCCCTTCCAGTCGTACAGGTTGACCTTCGGGTGGCGGCTGATTTGTTCCTCTACTTCCGGGAAGAAGCGGGAGATGATCTCGTGCAGTGTCGGGTCGTAGCGCTTCATCTCCTCGCGGGTGTTGATCTTGTTGTGTTTCCCATCCCCGGCGTCGTTGTTCACCTCGGCGTTCACGTTGAACCAGTTTTGCACGCCCTCGGCCCAGTACTCGAAGATGTCCGTGGAGGCGTACACGTTTTTCCAGCGCCCGTGGGCCAGCGCCGCGTCGAGCGAGGCGCGTAGCTCGTCGTTGAAGCCGGGGTAGATCGCGAGGATGCCCGCGCCGTGGATGGTGTGCGAGAACTCGTGGACGAGGATGTCCTCGGCGTGGTACTTGTCGATCTGGTAGGCGAGGATGTTCTCCTCGGCGCAGGTGGAGAAGGGGTCACCCGGCCCGCCGCCGAGGCCGCGGGCGCGCAGGTCCCAGTTCAGGGAGGTGTCCGCGGCGAGGTGGGCGTGTTCCGGGATGTCCGTCGTGCCCTCGTAGCGGGCCATGATGCCGATGCGCGTGTTTTGGCGGGCGAGCGTGTCGAGCACCTCCCGCGAGAGGGCGTCCGTCATGGCCTTGATCGTCATGCGCGCCGCGTAGAAGCAGGAGTCCGGCACGCGCCACGAGCTGACGACGTGGATGCCGTTCACGTTCATGTATTTCTTGTAGAACGGGTGGAGGTTCAGGCCCGCGGGCGGGACGCTGATCGCCGGGGTGTCGAGCGGTGCGGTCGCCCGCCCGGCGGGGCGAGAGACCGGCCCGTGGCAGGCGGCGGCCGCGAGGAGCAATGCCAAGGCGGCGAGGGAGGAAAGTGTTTTCACGTGATCGTTTATTTAGTGGTGTTATTGTTTTTTTACCAGTCGGCAGTCGTACACGTTGGAGACCCTCGTGTCGGCACCGGCGCGAAGCGTGATTTTCACGGACTCCTTGCCGCTCGTGACCGTTTCCGGCACGTCCACGACGTGTTCGATAAATTCTTCTCCCTCGCCCGAGAGGTGGACGGAGGTCGTCCAGTCGTCGATGACGAGGTCGAACGCGTATTTCCGCGACTCCCCGCCGTGGTACGTCAGGATGAGCTGGGCGGGCCGGTCGTGACCGCAGCGCATGTCGAAGGAGAACCAGCCGTTCTCGTAGGCCATGCGGTACTTGCGCGAGTGGCCTTCCCCGACGCGCGTGTTGTCGCCGTCCAGGCGGTGGTCGCGCTCGGGCTGCATCTCGCCGAGCTTGATGAAGTCGAGCGTGCGCCGGTCGAGCAGCGCCAGTCGCTCGAGTTCCGCGGCGCGGCGCGACTTGATGGCTTCCCATCCCGCCGGGGTGTAGACGTCCCAGTAGACGGTCTGGTACTGGTCGTGGACCTTGTAGAAGGGGATCATCGCGACGGAGTCCATCGCCGCGAACGCCAGCGGGCGTTCCGAGAGGCGCTTGACGGAACCCGTCACGTCTTTCGCGTCCGAGATGAAGACGGGGACGTCGCCCTGCTCGCGCGCCCGCTCGCCGAACGTGCCCGCGAGCAGGGTCGGGCCGTAGAACACGGCGCGGCGGTCGGGATTATCGGGCATCGCCACGGCGTGGAGCGACATGGGGAAGTCAACCTCCACGCGGTCGCCTCTCTTCCACGCCCGGCGGATCGTGATGAAGGAGCCGGGGCCGGTGGCGACGGGCTGCCGCGTCCCGTTGACCTTGACCGTCGCGCCGGAGGTGGCCCACGCCGGGTAGCGGAGGTCGAGCGCGAACGTTTGCCGGGGGGATTCCTCGACGCGGATGTTGATCTTGCCCCCCTCGGGGTAGGTCGTTTCCATGCTCAGGGCGACGTTTCGCTCGTTCCACGCCAGCGTGGAGGGGATGTAGAGGTTGACGCGGAGGGTGTCGTGCCCGGGGTCGTGGCTGTAGATGGCGCCGCCGTACTTGGAGTGGTTCTCGAAGCCGCTGCCCATGCAGCAGGAGAAGTTGTTTTCCTTGCTCCCGAAGTCTTTCCGGGTGCCCATGCCCAGCGAGAGGAAGTAGCAGACGCGGCCGTCCACCGGGTGCTGGGAGGCGAGGATGTGGTTGTAGAGGGCGCGCTCGTGGTAGTCGACGTAGGCGGGGTCGCCCGTCCACTCGTAGAGGTGTCGCGTGAGCTTGAGCATGTTGTAGGTGTTGCACGTCTCGCAGGTGTTGGCGCCGAGGCGGTTGTTGAGCTTGTCGGGGAGGAAGAGGTACTCGCCCATGCTGTTGCCCCCGTTGGCGTAGGAGTGATGGTGGACGAGCGTGTGCCACGCGAACTCGGCGATCGCGCGGTCGCGCTCGTTGCCGGTCAGCTCGTGCTGGCGGGCGCTGCCGACGAGCTTGGGGATTTGCGTGTTGGAGTGTAGCCCTTGCAGGGCGTCGATCCCGGCGGCCAGCTTGTCCTGCAGTTTATCCTGGTAGAAGGCGTACGAGGCGTCGAGGTATTTCCGCTCGCCCGTCAACGCGTAGACCTGCGCGAGCGCCTCGTTCATCCCGCCGTACTCGCAGTCGAGCATCCGTTGCACCTCGTCGCGCGTCAGGCCGGAGATGACGTCGACGAGGTAGTCGGCGAGGTTCACGAGCACGCTTTTCGCCCGCTCGTTGCCGGCGAGGAGGTAGGCGTCGTTCAGGCCCATCATCGTCTTGTGCTCGTTGTACCAGGGCACCCACAGGCCGTTCAGGTCGAATCCCCGGGAACGGATGATGCCTTTTTTCACCTCCTTGAATACCTTGTCGCCGCCCGGCATGCCGCCGATGAAGCCGTTGACGAAGGCCGACTGGCAGGCGTCCAGCCCCGCCACGATGTGGTCGACCCTTTCCTTGAAGCGGGCGTCGCCCGTGGCCGCGTAGTGTTGCGAGGCGGCGCTGAGGTAGTGGCCGAGCGTGTGCCCGGCGATGCCCATCGCCTCCCAGCCGTCGTACGGTTCGGCCCCGCGCGGTAGCCCGGCGTTGGCACGGAAGTTGGAGAGCAGCCTGTCCGCGTCCAGTTCGAGCATCCACGCGGCGTTCAGTCCCGCGGCGTGCTTGAAGGGACCGTCGAGCAGGCGCACGTCGGCGAGGCTAAAGTATATCGTCCGGGCCGGGGTCACGTTCTCGACCACCGGGGCTGCCGGGCGGTGATCTTGCCCGGCGGCGCCCGCGCGGGGCGCGGCGGTGGCGAGTAGCAATAGTAGTAGTCTTGTCTTCTGCATGTTCAAAGGGTTTTTGGGTTTAACATACGCGGTCTTCCCGCGCGACAAAGATAGGGCAAGTTCCCGGCACCGGGTAAAACAAAAATCTATTCGCGTGCAAGAATCGTCCATGCCGCGGCGCGGGGGGTTATTTTTTCCGGTTGACAAACTCCTTGGGCGACATCCCGAATTGTTTCCGGAAGCACTTGGTGAAGTACGACGGGTTGTTGAAGCCGGCCTGGTAGCAAATCTCGTTGACCCGCGACTCGCCGGCGGCGAGCATCTCGGCGGCCTTCCGCAGGCGCGTCAACTGGATGAACTCGTTGGGCGTCACCCCCGCCAGCGATTTCATCTTGGCGAACAGGCCCGAGCGGCTGATGTATAGCCTCGCGGCCAGCACGTCCACCGAGAAGTCGGGGTTCGTGATGTTGTCCTCGATTAACTGGCCCATGTTCGCGAGGAATTGCTTGTCGGCCTTGTTCTCCGTCACGCCGCTCACGGGCATGAACGGCATCTCGGAGAAGCGCTTCCGCAGCCTCCGGCGCGACTCCACGAGGTTCTCTACCTGCGCCCGGAGCAGGCGTGTCGAGAACGGTTTTTCCACGTAGGCGTCCGCCCCGGAGCGCATGGCCTCTTCCTTGGTCTCCTTGTCCGTCCTGGCGGTCAGGAGTACCAGTGGGACGTGGTTGTACTCGATGTTTCCCTTCACCTCGCGGGCGAACGACAGGCCGTCCATGACCGGCATCATGATGTCGGCGACGATCACGTCGACGACGTGCCGGTCGAGCGCCGCCAGCCCCTCTTGCCCGTTTTTCGCCTCGATCGCGACGTAGTCGTCCCCGAGGGCCTGACGCAGGAAGTCGCGCATGTCGGGGTTGTCCTCGACGAGGAGTACCACGGGCTTGTTCTCGCGGCGCGACGGGAGGATGGCGCGGGCGGGGAGGTCGTCCGCGAGGAGGGGTTCCTCGCCGGGGGGCGTGAAACCGGCCTGCTCGCGCGGCAGGGTGACGGTGAACGTCGTGAAGCGGCCCGGCTCGCTGTCGATCTCTATCGTCCCGCCGTGGGCGTCGACGAGCAACTGGACGAGCGACAGGCCGATGCCCGTGCCGGAATCGCGGTTTCGCGCGACCTGGTAGAAGGGGCGGAACACCTCCCGCCGGTCTTTTTCCTCGATGCCGATCCCGTTGTCGGTGACCTCGACGATGACGTGGCGCGGGCCGGGGACGACGCGGATCGTTATCGCGTCCCGCGTGTACTTCAGGGCGTTCGTCAACAGGTTGCTCAGTATCTTGGTGAGGGCCTCGGCGTCGACGACGGCCTCGACCTCCTCGTCGCCCGTCTCGAGGCGGAAGGTGATCTCCTTTTGCTCGACCAGCGGCCTGAAACGCTCGTAAACGTTCCGGGCCAGCTCGCGCACGTCGCAGGGGGAGAACTTGATGACGAAGGCCTTTTCCTCCGCCTTGCGGAAGTCAAGCAACTGGTTGACCAGCGAGAGGAGGCGCTGGCTGTTCCGGTCGACGACCCGCAGGTTCTCGCGCACGAAGGCCGGCACGTCCCGGGGGTCTTCCATGATTTTCTCGAGCGGGCCGATGATCAGCGTGACGGGGGTGCGGATCTCGTGCGCGACGAGGGTGAAGAAGTTGATCTTGGCCTCGTGCAGTTCCTTGTCTTTCTCGATTTCCAGTTGCCGGAGGCGCGCCTCGTGTTTTTCCCCGGTGACGCGGCGCGCCCGGCGGACGGCCCACGCCGACGCGCCGAGGAGGAACGCGCCGTACAGCACGTAGGCCCACGTCGTCCGCCAGAAGGGAGGGTGTATGACGATGACGAGGCGCGCGCCCCGCTCGTTCCACGCGCCGTCGTTGTTGCTGCCGGTGACGTGGAACACGTACCGGCCCGCCGGGAGGCTCGTGTAGGTGGCCTTACGCTGGTTGCCGACCACGTTCCACTCCTTGTCGAAGCCTTCCAGCCTGTACTTGTAGCGGTTCTTGTAGGGCGAGGCGTAGCTGAGCGCCGCGTATTCCACGCTGAAGACGTTCTCCCGGCTCGAGAGGTCGATCCTGCCCGCGAAGGGCGCGGCGAGGCCCCGGGCGTCGACCGGCAGGTCCTCGTTGAAGACTTGCACGGCGGTGACGTGGACGGGGGGGACGTGGTCGTTGTCCGGCACGTGACCCGGCTTGATGACGTTGAAGCCGTTCGTGGTGCCGAGGTACAGGTCGCCCGCCCGGCTCAGCAGCCCGGCCTTCTTGTTGAAGAGATCGCCGAGGAGACCGTCGCTTTTGTGGAATTTTCGCGTCGTCCCGTCGCGGGGGTCATAACGGACGAGGCCGTTGCCGGTGGCCAGCCACAGGTAGCCGTCGACCTTCACGAGGTAGCGAATCGAGCCGTTGTCCCCGTCCACGGGGTGGGTCGCGAACGCGTCGCGCCCCTTCTCGCGGGAGGCCAGCCCCCTGTCCGTGCCGACCCACAGCGTGCCGTCGTCGTCCAGGTAGACGGAGTTGACTTGATCGTCGGGGATCGAGGAGGCGTCCCCGGGGTCGTGCGTGTAGTGGTGCCAGCGGTTCGCGGCTTTGTCGAGCCGGAGCAGGCCCGATTCCCAGGTGGCAAACCAGATGTTTTCCGCGTCGCCGGTGATGTCGATGACGGTCGTGCCGAGGCTTTTTTCCCGGGTGAAGTGGCCCGCGCGGGGGGCGTACCGGCAGATCCCCTTCATGGTGCCCACCCACATGTCGTCGCCGTCCTTGTAGAGGGAGTAGACGCTCTCGTCGGGGATCGAGAGCGTGTCGCCCGCCCGGGTGTGGTAGCACCTGAAGGTGCCCGTCCGGGTGTCCAGCACGTTCAGACCGCCGGAGTAGGTGCCGATCCACAGTTCATCGTCGTCGAGGAAGCACAAGGCGTGGATATTATAATAGGAGAGGCTGTTCCGGTTTTTCGAGGGCATGAAGTTCGTGAAGGTTTTCGTCACGGGGTCGAAGCGCGATAGCCCCCCGTCGTCGGAGCCGATCCAGATGTTCCCGTGCCGATCCTCGCGGAAGCAACTGATGATGTTTCCCCCCACCGAGTTGTCGCGCGCGGAACGGGCGTACCCGGCGATGTCGATCCTCGTGGGCGGCGCGTAGTTGACGCCCCCGTAATAGGTGCCCACCCATAATCCCCCCTCGACGTCCCGGTACACGGGGTAGACGAATTTATCCGACAGGCCGTCGCCGGCCGGTTCCGCCTCGTGCGTGGCGGTGTTGAACGCGACCAGCCCGTCGTCCGAGCCGACGAGGAGGATGCCCGGGGCGTGCTCGATGATCTCGTGGACGTGCGATATCCCGCCCGGGCTTCCCGGGGCGAGGAACGAGCGGATCTCGCCCGTCTCCCGGTCCAGCAGGCACAGGCCGTGATTCCACGTGCCGAGCCAGAAGTTGTTGGCGGAGTCCTCCAGCATGGCGTAGACGCCGATCGTGGCGGGATCCGCGTCGCCCGCGCGGAAATACATGGGGATGAATTTGTCTTGCCCGGGATCGAAGCGACCCAAGGCGCCCCTTCCTCCGCGCGTGGAGACCCACGTGACGTTCTGCTTGTCGATGTACAGCGAGAGGATGAGGTTCGCGTCTGGCGATCCGTCGTCGCCCCCCGCGTCGCGGTACTGGTGGAGCGCGTTGCTCCCGGGATCGTAACGGAACACGCCTTGCAGGTAGGTCGAGATCCACACGTGGCCCCGGCGATCGCTGACGATGTCCTCCACGTGGCCCCGGATCGTCTCGCCTCCCGGCGTGGCGGCCGCGAAGAACGAGAAACGCTCCGTGCGGGGATCGTGGATATACACGCCGCCGTCCGTGCCCACCCACAGGCGTTGCCGCGCATCCTCGTGCAGCGCGTAGACGAAGTTGTTGCCGAGGGAGGTGGAGTCGCCGCGTGCGGACCTGAAGTTCTTGAACGAGCGCCCGTCGAAACGGCTTAGCCCGTTTTCCGTGCCGAACCACATGAATCCCCGACTGTCCTGCACCAGGCTACGGACGGTGTTCGCCGCCAGCCCGTCCGACACCTCGTAATGCCTGAATCGAAACGCCTCGGCGCATGTCCCGACATGGACGGCGCTCATGACGAGTAAAACACTCAGTTTGAAACACGTTTTCATGACGTTTAGGATCTTGTTGCCGACAAATGTATGAAAAATACTTGATGCAACGTGCCAAAATGGATTATTTTTAGATCAATGTGGCATTGACTCGAGAGATGCTTCTACCCGTCATCGCAACGAATTAGCGCTCTCCCCTTAGTTCATTTAATGACCCATTATTAATTAACCCGCGTTCGGGATAAGATAGCCCGTTAGGGCTTACATTTTTTAATTATGAATGACGTTGTTGCAACGCTATTTCAACCTGAGTTTGGGATAAGCATAGCCCGTTAGGGCTTATATCTCAATAGAAAATATTTTCCACCCTTTCCTGAACGCCGTAGGTGTTCAACCCCTGACGGGGTTGTGAGGGAGAAAAGGCCGTTTTTCTATTGATATGAATGCCCTACGGGCAACAAATAACCGATTCATCATGATTTATATCATTTCTTGTCCCGAACTCAGGTTAAAATAAATTGGATTGCTTCGAGCCGCACCCTCGCGATGACGACGAAATGCACTTTTGAGACAGTTTTTTGTCTCTTTAACTCACGGGTATTCCCGCGTTGTCACTTGCGAAAATTGTATCCCACGCTAAGTGCGACCGGGATTAATTTATTCTGCATGTCGAAACTCGGGTTATCATTTATCTCATCATAATGATCCAGGAATTTCTTTGAACGAACGGGAACGAATAAATTAACGCTAAGCACGTTCCCTTTGGCGTTCATCCTGATGTTGATGCCGCCGCCAAAGGTCACCCCGTAAGAGGTCTTGTTATACTTGTCCGTGCCTGCGTCTATCACCTTGAGCGTGGCGTTGTAGCCGTAAAAGACGCGGGCGACGGGGGC
>JAISAV010000078.1 GCA_031266545.1 Odoribacteraceae bacterium
GACTGGTGTTCTCCTGCCCTTCGACGCGCTTCAAGGCCTTCTTGAGGGCTTCTAACGGGTAGGTTGTTTCAAGCGTGGCGCCCACGCTCCAACCGACGATTTCTTCCGTGTAAGCATCCAGCACCAGCGAGAGATAGCAGAAGAGATAAGCGTGTTCATCCCGGCACACGGGAATGTATGTTATATCGCTTACCCATAACTGGTTGTGCGCATAGGGGATAAAGTCCCTGATGATGTTCGGGTAGAGAGACAGGCCGCACGTGGAGTCGGTTGTCCTGGGCTTCCTCGTCCTTGCCCTGACCTTGAGCCCGTGGCGGTCAATCATACCCTCGAAGCGGTCGCGACCTGCCGGGTTGTTGCCCCCGAACGCTTTACTGTACATGTGCCAGGGCTTCAGCCCGCCTATGCCGGGGTCTTTTTCCCGTATTTCATGGATGTATTGTATCACGAATTCCTCCCGGGCGACCTTGAGAAGCATTGACTCTCTCCCTCCGTCATAAATTATTTATAGACAAAAATAAAAAAACAGTTGTCGGTATGGTTGCAATCTCGAAAACTATGCATACATTTGCGAAAATCATCGTGTGTGCGTGTTTGAATCCTGAACTATCGTATAATTTTTCTACCCCGGATCGTGGTTTTTGATGAAGTGACCCGGTGGCTGGTGGCTTGATCATTTGTCGTTTCTGCCGGTATCCTGGCGTCGCGTGTCGATCTTGCCATCGCGGGAGCCGTGAATTGCGTTTTTTCGAGAGTTTTAATGTCCCCGCCGAGGCGGGGACGGGTAGTTAAAATTAAAATAGTAAGGTTATGAAACAAATGACTGCACGCGTGAACCGCCCTCGTTGGCGGGCGCGCGTTAGCTTGACGGCACGTATCAGGGATCCCGTCGGGTAAAATCCACGGCTCGTGAAAAGGACGACGCGGCCGGTCGCCGGGAAAGAGGCCCGCGCGACCCGCTCGAGGTCGGAGGCTCGTGACACGGTCACGTGATGCCCGGGCGTTTAGCATCGCCCGCGGTATCGTGCTACTTTTTCTATTATCAATCCACAAAAAAACTACAAGTATGAAAAAAAAATTGATCTACATGTTCCTGCTCTTGCATTTTTCCATGCAGGCGGGGGCGCAAGAGTTACAAGTTTCGGGTAAAGTCACCTCGAGCGACGGGATCTCCCTCCCCGGCGTGACCGTCCTCCAGCGGGGCACGCGACGGGGGGTGACCACCGACGCGAGGGGCGAGTACGCGATCTCGGTGCCCGCCGGCGCCGAGCTACAATTTTCGTATATCGGCTTCAAGAGCCAGGTAATCAACGTCGGCCACCGCACGCGCGTGAACGTGCGGATGGAGGAGGAGATCCGCGAGATCGACGAGGTGATCGTGGTGGCTTACGGCACGGCCAAGAAAGAGTCCTTCACGGGATCCATCGCCACGATCAAGGACGATAAGCTGGCGTCGCGCCAGGTCTCCAACGTGACCAGCGCCCTGTCCGGGCAGTTGCCCGGCGTGCAGGTGCGTAGCGGCAACGGCCAGCCGGGAGTCACGTCCACCGTGCGCATCCGGGGCATCGGCTCGCTGTCGGCCGGTAACGCGCCGCTGTACGTGGTGGACGGGGTGCCCTACGACGGGGACATTTCCTCCATCAACAGCGCCGACATCGAGTCGATCAACGTCCTGAAGGACGCCGCCTCCAACGCCCTCTACGGCGCCCGCGGGGCGAACGGCGTCATCCTGATCACGACGAAGCGGGCCAAGACGGCCGAGGCGCTCGTCTCGGTGGAGGCCCGCTGGGGTAATAACTCGCGCGCGGTGCCCAACTACCGGGTGTTGAAGGATCCCGGCGTCTACCTCGAGAAGGTTTACGAGGCCATGTACAACGGTTTCGCCGCCTCCATGACCGCGCCGAACGCGCGCCTGGCCGTGTTGAGGGACATCGCCACGAACAGCAACGGCGGCGTGGGCTACCGCGTGCACGCCCTCCCGGCGGGCGAGGATCTCTTCGACGCCAACGGGAAGTTGAACCCGAACGCCACGCTCGGCTACAGCGACGGGAAGTACACCTACCGCCCCGACGACTGGTACAAGGAGCTGTTCGACAGCGGCAACCTGCGGCAGGAGTACAACGTCTCCGTCTCGGGACTGACGGAGAAGCTCAACTACTACCTCTCGCTGGGCTACCTCGATGACTCGGGGATCATGGCCGGGTCGGGCTTCAAGCGTTACACCTCCCGCGCGAACGTGGACTACCAGGCCAAGGGCTGGCTGAAGGTGGGCAGCCGCGTCGCGTACACGCGCTACGACATGCAATATCCCCCCGACCAGACTTCCAGCGGGAGTTCCGGCAACCTCTTCTACCTCGCCAACAACATCGCCCCCGTCTACCCGCTCTACGTGCGGGACGACAAGGGCAACATCATGACGGATAATCGCGGTTTCACCGTCTACGATTTCGGCGACCTGTCCAGCACCAATTTCAGCCGCACCTTCATGAGCGGCTCCAACCCGGCCTCGCTCAGCAAGCTGGACAGGCGGAATTACGCGGCGGACGTCTTCAGCGGTCGCTGGTTCGCCGCGGTGGAGTTCGTGAAGGGGCTGACGTTCACGTATAACTTCGGCGCCGACATCGACAACACCCGCTACTCTCGCCTCTACAACGCCTACTACGGGCAGTACTCCAAGGTGGGGGGTATCGTCTACGTCGGGCATGACCGCACCTCCTCCATCAACCACCAGCAGTTGCTGGCCTACACCGTCGCGTTCGACGACCTGCACTCCCTCGACGTGCTGCTGGGGCACGAGTCCTACGCCCTGGAACTGAAAAGCCTGCTGGCGAAGAAGGAGAAACTCTACGACCCGGGCGTCGTCGAGATCGACAACGGGATCCTGACGCCCTCGGCCAGCTCGAACGCCAACCGCTACGGGACGGAAGGCTGGTTCGGGCGCGCGCGGTACGAGTTTGACCGTTCCTACATCGTCAGCCTCTCGTACCGCCGCGACGCCTCCTCGCGTTTCCACGGGGCCAACCGCTGGGGTAACTTCGGCAGCGTGGGGGGCGCGTGGCTGGCCAGCCGCGAGCCGTTCCTCGCCGACCGGGCATGGATCGATTTCCTCAAGGTCAAGGCCAGCTACGGGATACAGGGGAACGACGACCTCCTCTACCAGGACGGCACCAAGAACTATTACCCGGACAGGGACCAGTACACGCTGAGCGAGAATAACGGCGACTTCGCCCTCAACCTGACCTACAAGGGGAACAGGGACATCACGTGGGAGACCTCCCGCTCGTTCAACGCCGGCGTCGACTTCTCGCTGTGGAACGGCCGGCTGTCGGGAACGCTCGAGTACTTCTCGCGCGTCACCGACGACATGCTCTACTACCGTCCCGTCTCCCTGTCGGGCGGTTACGCCTCCCTCCCCTCGAACATCGGCAAGGTCTCGAATAGCGGGCTGGAGGTCGGCCTGAACTCCACGCTCGTCGCGACGGGCAAGGCGCGTCTCTCCCTCTTCGCCAACGCGACGCTGCTGAGGAACAGGATCAAGTCCCTCGCCCCCGAGTTGCAGGGAGAGTTGATCGACGGGACGAACATCTTCCGGGAGGGGGAATCCATCTACCAGCTCTACTTCGCGCGCTACGCCGGCGTGGACGCGGACGGGAAGGCCCTCTATCACGTGGAGGACAAGGCGACGGGAAACCTCTCCACGACCACGGACTGGCCGCTGGCCACGAAACGCGCCACCGGTGACCTGTTGCCCGACCTCTACGGGGGATTTGGCTTCACGCTCGACGCGTACGGCTTCGACCTCTCGTTCTCGGCCGCCTACCAGCTCGGAGGCAAGATCCTCGACTCCGGCTACCAGGGGCTGATGCACGCCGGGTCGGCCTCCACCGCCGGGCAAAACTGGCACGAGGACATCCTCGGCTCGTGGTCGACCACCAACGCGACCTCCCGCGTCCCGCGCGTGGGGGCCAACGATACCTACGCCAATTCCACGTCGGATCGCTTCCTGATCAGCTCGAATTACCTCGACATCACGAACATCTCGCTGGGATACACGCTCCCCGCCTCGTTCCTCGAGCAACTCGACATCGTCGACCTGCGCGTCTACGGCGTGGCCGATAACATCGCCCTGTTCACCCGGCGCCGGGGCCTCGACCCGCGACAATCCTACACCTCCGTCAACGCGGCCCGCTACTCGCCCATCCGCGCCGTGTCCGGGGGCCTGAGTTTTAAATTTTAACACGTTAATATCATGAAAACACGAAGATTATACATCGCCTGCGTCGCCCTGCTGTGCGCCGCGTGCGACCTCGAACTTGACCCCGCGGGCGCGACCTTCAC
This sequence comes from Odoribacteraceae bacterium, assembly GCA_031266545.1. GTDB lineage: Bacteria > Bacteroidota > Bacteroidia > Bacteroidales > Marinifilaceae > JAIRKS01. Next base: position 4,339 of record JAISAV010000078.1, read on the forward strand.
CGGGGGGCAGAAGGACAAGCTCGCGGCCCTCGACCCCGACAAACTGCAATCGGACGTCAACGGCCTGTACGCCGGGCTGATCCGCCTCGAGTCTATCGCCTCGTGGGCCGGCACCACCCTCCATTTCGACTTCGGCTACCCGGCCGCCTGCATGATGTTCGACGCCTCCGGCATGGACGTGGCGTCGGAAAATAGCGGCTACAACTGGTTCAGGCGCGAGCAAGACTTCACCGACCGCGTGGCCAACGGCAGGGAGACCTATTTCCTGTGGAACCTCTTCTACTCCCACGCCAAGACGGCGAACGACATCATCCGGGCCATCGACCCCGCGACCGACGACAAGACCCTGAAAGGCTACCTCGGGCAGGCGCTCGCCTCCCGCGCCTTCGACTACCTGCACCTCGCGCAGGTCTACCAGTTCACCTACGCCGGGAATGAGCAGGCGCTCGCCGTCCCCCGCGTGACGGAGAAGACCCCGGCGGATTCTATTAACGATAACCCCCGCGAGACCGTGGAACGCCTCTACGCCTTTATCCTCGAGGACCTCACGCGGGCCATCGACCTGCTCGACGGCTTTGACCGGAAGGGCCGCAAGGAGTGCATCGACCAGAACGTGGCCCACGGCCTCCGCGCCCGCGCCCACCTCTTGATGGAGCGCTGGGACGAGGCCGCCGCGGACGCTGAAAAGGCCATCGCGGGTTTCACCCCCTACTCCACCGGTGACGTGTCGAAACCCTCGTTCAACAACATCGCCGCCGCCTCGTGGATATGGGGCTGCGCCATCACGGAAAATAACGACGTGGTGCAATCGGGCATCGTCAACTTCCCCTCGCACATGTGCAGCCTCACCGGCAACGGCTACGCCCCCGCCTACGCGGGACGCTACATCAACGACGCGCTCTGGGACAAGATCCCCTACACGGACGTCCGCAAGGGCTGGTGGCTCGACCGGGACATGAAGTCCCCGAACGTCGACACCACCTGGACGATCGTCTACAACGGCACGCGGTACGACCTCGCCACGTGGTTCGAGTTCCAGGCCCCTTACCTGAACATGAAGTTCGGCCCCTATCAAGACGTCTACAACAATCCCGTCAACGCCTGTGACTTCCCGCTGATGCGCGTCGAGGAGATGATGCTCGTCCGCGCCGAGGGCCTCGGCATGGGGAGCAACTTCGCCGCGGGACAGCAGGCGCTGGTCGATTTCGTGCGCGCTTACCGTTGCCCGGACTTCCTCTCGCTCGCCTCCACGCCGCGGGAGTTGCAGGACGAGATCTGGTTCCAGCGCCGCGTCGAGCTGTGGGGCGAGGGCTTCTCGCTCTTCGACCTCAAGCGGCTGAAGAAACCGCTGCACCGCCTCGGCACGAATTTCCCGGAGAACGTCTGCTTCGACCTGGCCACGGAAGCGCCCATCCTCCTGTGGCTGATCCCCGAAAGCGAGATGAACACGAACAAGGGTATACAGGAAAATAACCCCGTGGTACCGATCCCGACCCTGACCCCGTGATCGCTTGAAAAGTTTCCGGGGGTGCCCGGAAAGATTCCGGGCATCCCCGGAAGGATTCCGGGCACCCCCGGGAAGATTCCGGGCACTCCCGGAAAGATTCCGGGCACCCCCGGAAAGATTCCGGGCACCCCCGGAAAGATTCCGGGCACTCCCGGAAAGATTCCGGGCACCCCCGGAAAGATTCCGGGCACTCCCGGAAAGATTCCGGGCACCCCCGGGAAGATTCCGGGCACCCCCGGGAAGATTCCGGGCACCCCCGGAAAGATTCCGGGTGCTACCGGAAAGTTCCCGGGGCTAATAATATTTCTTGGAGAAGCCCCTGGGGGCGCGGCCCCGCGCGAGGCACCACCCTCCCCACAGCAGGCCAAGCCCGTAGGCGCCGACCTGTATCGTGAGCGTGACGACGGAGAGCATGGCCACGCGCGGGCTGCCGTGCCTGAGTCCCGACTGGCAAAAGGCCACGAGGCACGCGGCCAGGTATCCCCCGCCCGCGCAAGCCCACGCCACCCGCGTGAACGCGGCGGCGGGGAAGAACGCCGTCACCGCGCACAGGAGCGACAATCCCGCGAGCAACGCGGCGGGGAGCAGGTGCACGGGGCGCAGCGTGCCGGGATGCGCCCGGGAGAGGTTGACGCGGGCCACCCCCCAGTTGAATACCTGCCGGAAAAACTTGGGGAGGCTCGTGCGGCGCTTGTGGTAGACGTACGCGCCGGGGATCAGGCCGACGGAGAATCCTGCGGCGTAGACGCGCATGGAGTAGTCCATGTCTTGCCCGTGGCGCAGGTCGCCCATCTCGCCGATCGTCTCGCGGACGCGCCGGGAGATGCCCATGTTGAAGCTGCGGGGGTAGAAGCGGCCGACGCTTTTCCGGCCGCCGCGCGTGCCTCCCGTGCCGATAAAGGAGGTCATGGAGTAGTTAATGGCCTTGAGCAGGGGGGGGAAAGAGGGGTGGCACGTGTCCGGGCCGCCGAAGGCGTCGAGGGGTTTCGCCGCCATCGCCCGCTCGATCTCGGCGAGCCAGCAGGGGGGAAAGGTGCAGTCGGAGTCGACGAAGATGAAGTACTCCCCCCGCGCCACCCTCATGCCGTGGTTGCGGGCGGCCCCCGGCCCGCGGTTTTGCTGGAAGACGGCGCGGACGCGCAGGCCGGAAGGCGAGACGCGGCGCTCGATAAAATCGCGGAAACCGTCCCGCGAGCCGTCGTCCACGAAGATGATCTCGAAGGAGGCGCGGTCGCCTTCTAGTCGCTCGGCGCTCTCGAGCAGTTCCCGGGCCTCCTCCACCCGGTTGTAGATGGCGATGATCACCGACCAGCGGCAGGGGGTCTCCTTGTTTGTCGTCTCGTTCATTTCGCGGGGGTGTTTGGTCATTGATAATAAGCCTCGACGTTCTCTTCCAGGCGGCCGTGCAGGAATTGCTCCTCCCAGATGGCGAGGCCGACGAGGATCCAGAGGTAGTTGTAGTGCCAGCGGAGGCGGGGGTGAGGCGGGTAGTCGAGCACGCGGCGGACGTAATCGTGGTTGAAAATGCCCTGGCGCTCGAGCCGCTCCCTCGTGAGGACGCGCCCGGCGACCTCCTTGAGGTCTTTCTTGAACTGGAGGTAGGGGTTGGCGGCGAACCCGCGTTTTTTCTTGGCGATGATGCCCGGCGGGAGGAGGGGTTCCATGGCGCGGCGGAAGAGGTATTTCGTTTGATTGTGCTTGATTTTTAGCTCGACGGGCAGGTTGAAGGCGAACTCGACGAGATCGCGGTCGAGGAAGGGGACGCGCTCCTCGACGGAGTGGGCCATCGAGACGCGGTCCTCGACGAGGAGGTAGTCGTTGACCATCTTGGACTGGAACTCGACGCGCGACACCCGTTCCAGGGCGCCGCCCCCGCCCGACTGGCGGAATAGCTCGTCGAACTCGTCGCGCGTCCTCTTGCCCTCGAGGCGGGCGCTCTCGAGGAAGTTTTTGGCGTAGATCTCCTTGTAGAACGGTTCGTCGTGGTCCCACGCGTTGCGGAGGATCAGGTAGAAGCGCTCCACGTCGCCGATGGCGCAAAGCATCTGGACGCCGCGGCGGTACTCGTCGTGGCGGAGCGTGCCGGCGCGGTGCTGTAGGCGAAAGATAAAGTCTGACTTCCAGCGCAGGAGGCGTTGCAAGCCACGCGGCACGCGGGCATGCCAGCGGTCGAAGGGGTAGATAAACTTGTGGATGTCGTAACCGGCGAATAGCTCGTCGCCGCCCAGGCCGCCCAGGACGACCTTCGTGACGGGGCGGACGAACGCCGACAGGTTGTAGCCCTGTAGCAGGTTGATCTTCGGCTCCTCGGCGTGCCAGATGGCCCGCGGGAGTTGTTGCAGGGGGTTCATCGAGAGCGCGAGGGTACGGTGGCGGGTGTGGAAATACTCGGCGACCTGTCGCGCGTCGTCGAACTCGTCGGTGGGTTCGTTAAACCCGAGCGTGAAGGTGTTGATCTCCTCCACGCCCAGCTCGTGCATCTTCTGGACGATGGCGGAGGAGTCGAGGCCGCCGGAGAGGTAAACGCCGAGGGGCACGTCGCTGACGAGCTGGCGGCGCACGGCCTCTCGGAGAAGGGCGTTCAGGCGGTCGATGGCCTCCCGCTCGGTGATGGAGCGGTCGACGCGCGGCGCGAGTTGCCAGTAGCGGTGCACGCGGAATAGCCCCCCCTCGAAAACGGCGTAGTGGGCCGGGGGCAGGCGCTTGATGCCCTCGAGGAGGGTCTCGTCCCCTTGCGTGTAGCGGAGGTTCAGGTGGAGGTGAAGCGCCTTGTAATTAAGCTGGCGATGGTATTTGGGATGCAGGATGATGGATTTTTGTTCCGACCCGAAGAGCAGCACCCCCTCCTTTAAATAGTAGTGCAGCGGCTTGACCCCGAAATGGTCGCGCGCGAGGACGAGCCGGTCGCGGCGTTGATCGAGGATGGCGATGGCAAAAATACCGTTGAGGCGGTGGAAGAAACGGGTATCGTGCTCCTCGTAGAGGTGGACGAGCACCTCGGTGTCGCTGCGGGTGTAGAAGCGGTGTCCCGCGCGTTCCATCTCGTCCCGCAACTCTTGAAAATTATAGATCTCGCCGTTGAAAATGACCGCCACGCTCTTGTCCTCGTTGAAGATAGGCTGGTTGCCCGTGTCGAGATCGATGATGGAGAGGCGGCGGTGTCCCAGCGTGAAGTCCCCGTGGACGTGGATCGACTTATCGTCCGGCCCGCGGTGACGGATCGCGTCGAGCATCCTCGACATCAACTCCCGGTTATCCGTGTCTCGTTCAAAAATCCCTGCGATTCCGCACATGACTGCTTGTATTTGTTCGGGGGACAAAAATAGCTAAATCTGCCTATAAAAAATAGGGCTTCGCGATAAAGATTGCACGGTAGTGCCCGTGAGGTCGCCCGCTGGGGGAAAAAGAATTGGCGACCCCGTCGCGGGGTCGCCTGTCGTGTGTGCGGAAATTGAAGTAAAAAAAAGATATAGCATTTGTGATTTTTATCGTTCTCATGGTTCCTCTCCATGCACGGGAAGGATCCCGACGGGAAAGGCGGCGCGTGGTAATCCCGGGGAAGACGTAACCCCGGTCATCAAACCCTTACACGCGATTCGCCTCCCCGTTGTCGGGATCGAAGATATCACATCTTCGTGGCTTTTCATGTGTATACTCTTCGCGAGAAACGCGGGAGAGCACCCGTGAAAAGTGTATTGTTGTAAGATCCTTGTAAAGGATTTATCGCTTGATTTTATTATATGCATCGCGTGTATCATGTCGTGTAAATGCCTATTCTAGTATCACTTCGTCATCGTCAAACAAGCATTTTCTTTTGGGTGGCAAATATAGCGAACACATAAGATATAAACAAGTATTCATTATGTTTTTTTCTTCATGGCATGATATTTATTAAGATTCTTGTCTCGCGTGCGGGGATAAACGGGATTTCAGGTAGTCCCGCCGTTTTGCGCGCGACGGTAAAATCCGGGAAAATTGTGTACATTTGCGTCATGATAGATCAGGGTACCGTAGAAAAGATCTTTGACGCTGCCGACATCCTTGATGTCGTGTCCGGGTTCGTGAGCCTCAAGAAGCGCGGGGCCAATTACATCGGCTTGTGTCCCTTCCATAACGAGAAGACGGGGTCGTTTAACGTCTCCCCGGCGCGCGGGATTTACAAGTGTTTCGGGTGCGGTAAAGGGGGGAACGCGGTCAACTTTATCATGGAGCACGAGCAGATGTCGTACGCGGACGCGTTGCGCTACCTCGCGGCGAGGTACAACATCCCGGTAGAGGAGCAGGAAATGAGCGAGGAACAGCGGCGGGAACGGGGCGAGCGGGAGAGCATGCTGGTGGTCTCGGCCTACGCGCGGGAGTTTTTTGTCCGGCAGTTGTATCACACGGACGAGGGGCGCGGTATCGCGCTGGAATACTTGCGCCAGCGGGGCATCGCCCCGGTGATGATCGAGAAGTTCGGGCTGGGCTATTGCCCGGAGGCGCGCGACGCGTTGACGACGGAGGCCCTCGGCAAGGGGTACAAGAGGGAGTTTCTGGTCAAGACGGGCCTCAGCATCGAGAACGAGCGGGGGCTGTTTGATCGCTTTCGGGCGCGCGTGATCTTCCCGGTGCAGGACATCGCGGGCAAGGTGATCGCTTTCGGGGGCCGGACGATGTCCTCCGACAAGAAGCTGGCGAAGTACGTGAACTCGCCCGAATCGGAGATTTATCACAAGAGTCGCACCCTTTACGGGATCTATTTTGCCAAGCGGAGTATCGTGCAACAAGACCGGTGTATCCTCGTCGAGGGGTACACGGACGTGATCTCGTTTCACGCGAAGGGGATCGAGAACGTGGTGGCCTCGTCGGGCACCTCCCTCACGGTGGAGCAAATCCGGCTGATCCGCCGCCTGACCCCGAACGTGACCATTATTTATGATGGTGACGCCGCCGGGATCAAGGCGTCGTTGCGCGGGATCGATCTGGTGCTGGAAGAGGGGTTGAACGCGCGGGTGCTGCTGCTGCCCGACGGCGAGGACCCGGATTCCTTCGCGCGGGGGCACTCGTCGCTTGAGTTGTCGGAGTTTATCGCCCGCGAGGAGACTGATTTTATTACCTTTAAGACAAGGCTGCTGCTCAAGGACGCCGGGGATGACCCGATCGAGCGCGCGCGCCTGATCACGGATATCGTGAGGAGTATCGCCAAGATCCCCGACGCGATCACGCGGTCGGTGTACGTCCGGGAGACGGCGTTGCAACTGGAAGTGGAGGAGCGGGTGCTCTACACGGAGATCCTCAAGATGCGCAGGGTGAGCGCGGAACGCGTCCCGGCCGGTGGGGGAGGGGAGCACGCGGGGGTGACGACTGTCCCGGTGGCGGTGGCGCTTTCCCCGTGTGATCTGGAAGAGCGGGTGCTGATCCGTTACTTGTTACTTTTCGGGACGCTGGAATTGTACGAGGAGGAGGCGTCGGGGGAGAAAGGGCCGCGGCCGGTCTCCGTCGGGGAGTTTATTATCCGGGAGCTTGCCGAGGACGACCTGACGCTGCTTAATCCCGTCTATAACGCGATCCGGGAGGAGTATCACCGCCAGCACGTCTCGTCCGGCTTTATTCCCGCCCGCCACTTTATCGCTTATCCCGACGAACGGGTGAGCGTCGTGGTGGCCGACATCCTGAGCGAGCCTTACGAGTTGAGCAAGCTCTGGAACCGGCTGGAGAGTTACGTCGAGAGCGAGCAGATGAAGTTGGCGGAGTTTCTCCCGAAAGTGATCGACAATTATAAGATGCGCCGCGTGGAGATGTTGACGCGCGAGGCGGACGGGCGGATATTGGAGTTGCAGAATGGCGACGATCCCGCCGGCGTGGTCGATTGGATACGAAAGAAGCAGGCGATAGATAAAATCCGCGGCAAGCTAAGCCTGAGGTTGGGACGCACGGGCGTGAAATGAATTTTTCATTGTTTATCCCTTTGTAACGCAGTTCCGCGTGACGACCTGCCGAAAAAAAACTGGCAGGGATTGAAACTTTTTTCCCCGTTCCTCGTTCAGTGTTGTAGAAAATGAAAATGGTTGAGTTTTCAGCAAAAAGTAATAGAGTGTGTGTGCTGACAATCAAGTAAAGATTTTGTGCGGTTAAACTTTTAATCAACACGGGTTACCGTGCGTGATTATTCCTTACGCGCCCGAGTCCTCGGGTAGAAGTCGATTTTCTCACGAATCACTCTATGTTTCAAATTTTGAGCAAGTGATAACCTTTTATTAATAGAAAATGAGAAAACTAATGAGTGTATCTAATGTTGTTTGCCTCGCCGCGCTGGTGATGGCATTCGGTTCCTGCAAAAAAGAAGCTGCAGGGGACAGAGGTGAAACGGGAACCCTTGAGGCGAAGATTATCTTCGGGGGGACGGCGTCGCGTGCCACTTCAAAGGCTATTCCACTGACATCGTGGAAGAGCATCAAGCAAATCCAGATGTTTTTGTACGATCAAGCTGGGAAAATCAAGTTCTCGGACACGATTCTCCCGCCACAAACCGGTATCATACAGAGAACGTGGTCGATGGTACCGGCGGGAACCTACACGCTGGCGATCGTGGCTAACGCCAAGAGTAGCACGGATAACGTGCACACGATGATCGGCACGTCAGCGTTGGCATGGACGGGGATGAACGTGCGGAACCAGACCATCGCCGACTTGGACATCCAGCACAAGGCATCGGCCTTTCCAACGGCTATCAGCGGTATGTTTTCCAGTACCCAGTTAAAGCCATTCCAGGAGCCGTCAGAGGTCTTCATGGCTTATGCCACGGGCGTGACGATCACGTCAGGCACGACGACAGATATTACCGCGAACCCGTTACAGTTGAAACGGGAGGTGTCCCTGATGCGCGTGCGCTTGCGGGTGAATGACAAGGGTCAACTGTTTGACAACTCGGACATCGATTTCACCCATGCTCAAACGTCGTTGCTGATCTACACGCTGCCTGCCGACATGAATATTAGCGAGGGTAACGCCGGTGGCGTCTCCACGACGTCGGACGACAAGGCCGTCCTGGTGGCCGCTGATGGCGCCACGACTTTCCGCACGGGTGACCCGACAACCGCCACGCATAACCCGATCGGGATCGTCGATGCCGATTACACGCATTGGAAAGAGGTCGTCGTGTTCCCGAACAATGGTGGCCGGGCTGTCACGACCCCTAACGTTAACGCTCCCACGACGCAACGTTATTACGTGGTAATTACCGCTCACGCCCCGAAAGATCACCTCTTGAGCGACGGCTCGAAGGTCACGGATGCCGGTGGCACGTTGATACACTGGGCAGGTTTGGTGGAGGGCGCGTTCTCGCCGAACACGATCCGGGAGGTGAACCTGAACTTGTCTTCCGGCGGCGCGACCGGCGTTCCCACGGAGCCGGCCAAGGAAGGTGGTCTTACCATCAAGATCAACGATCCGCTTCCCTGGAGTTCGAACATCGAGTCAACGTCTTTAGATATTTAAACCACGAGAGATCTGTCGAGAAAAGGCGGGGCGCGGCCAACCACCCGTCCCGCCCTTCTCACGCGACGTGATGGGCACAAGGGGGAATCACGCGTTAATTACGAGAAAAAGAGAATGACAATGAAGATAAATAAACTTCTCGTCGTGGCCCTGTCGAGCCTGCTCCTGGCCAGTTTATACGCTTCATGCACGTATGACTACTTCGTGGACGAGACGAATTACAGGGTGTACGTGCCGGAGGTGGCCAACGGGCTGGTCAGCGATTGTTACGTGGCCGTGTACGACGAGAACGGGCATCTGGTAAGGGTACGCCACGCGGGCTGGCCCAACGACAACGACCCCCGCACGGCCATCGGGATTTTCAGCTTCCACCTCCAGCCGGGCAAGTACACGACTTACTGTTATGCCAACGTGGGCGACATGCAACTGACGGGGTCGAAATCGGTGGACGAGTCCTTTTTAGCCATGAAGGAACTCACGCCATCATCGGGCAACCCGAGGGAGCACGCTTACGCGCAGCCTTCCGACGTGGTTTTCCAGAAGTTGACGCCGGAGATCGGTAAGACGCTACAGGTGAAGGTCGACACCACGTCATTGGAGAAATACGTCGGCCGGATCACCGTACGTTTTAAAAACATGCCCGTTTCCCTGTCGCAAGTGGCGCGCGTGCAGTTAGAGGCGACGGGGGTCGCGACGCAACAGTATTTCCACAGGGACACGCTCACGTCGCGCTTCACGAAGGACGATTACCTATTTAACGAGATACCCTTGTCGCCGGGCGCCACCGCGAGCGCGTGGGAGTTTGACCGCCGTTATTTCCCCTCGATCGACGGCCAGATGATGCGACTGAATCTCTACTTTATCGGGGGATCGGGGCAGGTGTTGTGCGCGATACCGGTGGAAGTGGTCGACGTGAACACGGGTTTACCGTTGTCCCTGCTCCACGGTCAACACCTCGTGATAGAGGTAGATAACTACCTGGTCATAGGCATTAGCCTGATCGGCTGGGACGATGGGATCGAGGGTTCCGACAGGGAAATATAATTTAAAAGAGAGAAAATGAAGTCATATTGTATACATGTGATCATGGCCTGCGCGCTACTGCTCGGCCTGACGGGCGCGTCGCTGGCGCAATCGATAAAGACGAACGTGCCCCTTTTACTGACGGGATCCCCCAATATCGGGATAGAGACCACGCTCACGCGCCAGTTGACGCTGGACGCGGAGGTGATGTGGATGCCGTACATGTTCAAGAAGCACGAGGAGGTATTCCGCGCCTCGATGGGGAGCATCGAGTGCAGGTACCACGTGAACCCCGCGCACTACTACACGAACGATTCGTGGGACGGCTTTTACGTAGGCCCTTACGCCCTTTACGGGCAATTCAACATCGGGCGTTACCGTCACCACGACATGGATCGTTCCTTCCGGCGCAAGGGCTGGGGAGTGTCCGGGGGACTCACCGCGGGTTACAAATTCTACCTCTCCCCGCGCTTCAAGATAGACATTAACGTGGGTCTCGGCTACGCTCACCTGCAGTACAACAAGTACAAGCTGGGCGGCGAGTACGCCGACTTCCCGCTGGAACAGAAGGCCACCAAGGCGTGGATCGGCCCGACGAAGTTCGGCGTTTACCTGGTGTATAATATATTCCGCTAAAAGGATGATGATAAACAAATACATAACGAGCTTCCTCCTCGCGGGCTTCTGCCTGACGCTGGCGCCCTGCCTCGCAGGCGTCTCGCAGGCCGTCCCCGCCGGGGACGAGTTGCCTCGCAAGGAGAGCGCGCGGGAGAAGCGCGCGGACCGTCGTTTTCTCGGGCAGAATTTCCGGGGGGCCTTGTCGCTCTACCGCGTGGCGTTAGAGAAGGAGCGCGACCTCGAGAAAAAGGTGGCGCTCGGCCTCAAGGTCGCGCGCCTCTACTTCATGGTGCGGGAGTATGAGTCGGCCGCCCACTACTTCGAGATGGTCGAGGAGATGGAAGGAGGCTTGTCTCAGCCGGACGACATTTGCGACTACCTCGACGCCTTGTGCTTCTTGCACGAGCGGCAGAAGGCGGAAGCCATTTGCCTGCACTACGCCTACGAGAGCGTCTATAGCAACCACCAGCGTTACAAAAACTCCCTGAACGCCCTGACGATGGTCTACGACACGGTGCTCACCGATTACACGGTGCGTCCCCTGCGCCTCAGCAGCTCGGGCGCCGAGTACTGGGTCGGCAACTTCGAGGGAAGACCCTTCTACGCGACGAGCCGGAGTAACTTCAACGCCCCGGGGAAGCTCTTCTTCCACCGGACGCGCTACCGCGCCCTGAACGAGAACCTCTCCCAGCAGCACTCCGACCGCACGACGCGCCAGCGCCTGAGTCATTACCTTGCCGACGTGCCCAGGGAGTTGCAGTGTGGCCCGGTGAGTTTCTCGCCCGGCCTCGACAAGATGGTCGCCACGGAGATCGTCTACGACAGCGACGAGCGCGTGCACATCGAGAACGGGCGCGACCTCTCGCTGAGGACGCGCCTGGTCTATTCCGACATGAGCGCGGGCAACAGGCGGTTCACGAAGTTCCAACCCATTTTCCGGCAAGAGGCGGACGCCTCGTACGCCCATCCTTTCCTCTACAATGACGGGCGTTCCATACTCTTCACCTCCAACATGTCCGGCGGCTACGGTGGTTTTGATCTTTACGTCGCCCACTGGGACGAGGAGCGGCAGGAGTGGGGCTATCCCGTCAACCTTGGCCCCACCGTCAACTCGGAGGGCGACGAGATTTTTCCGACCCTTTTCGATGGGGAACTCTACTTCTCCTCTAACGGTCACCTCGGGCTGGGCGGTTATGACCTGTTCCGCGTGCTGTACGCCGACCACGCGGTGGTACCCAACTCGCTGTACCACTTGCCTTACCCGATCAATACCGTCTTCAACGACTTTCACATCTACCCCCTCGACGACGGTTCGGGCTACATCGCCTCCGACCGCGACCGGAAGAAGAAGGATAACCTCTTTTACTACCACAAGAGCGGCGAGAAAAACGGCCCGGTCGACCTCGACCTGACGGAGCAGTCGCGCCTGAACAGCGACGTCTCCTCCGAGCATGTGATGCTGGGGAACGAGTCCGGCAAGGCGCTCCTGTCGACCGTCTACTTTGACTTTGACAAGGCGGCCCTGACCTCCGAGACGATGCGCGACCTGAAGCAACTGATCCGCAAGCACGGCATCTCCATCGAGGGATTGCACGTGATCGGCTACGCGGACGAGGTGGGAGAGGATACCTACAACCAGCGACTCTCTACCCGGCGCGCGCAGACCGTGGCCGACTGGTTACACCTCCACGGTCTTTACGTGCCGATTTCCGTGGAGGGACGGGGTAAACTCGTGCTCTACGAGAACAAAAACGGGCGACCGCGCAAGGGATCGAAGATTTTAGAATTGATCGAGGGCAATCGACGTGCCCGCCGCGTGGAGATATATGTCGAGAAATAACGATAATTACGAGCAAAATAAACGAACCATGAAAAAGAAATTTTTGATTTTATCGCTGTTAAGCCTCTTGTTTGCGGGCGAGTTGTTTGCGCAATCCATGCCGGTCGTTTTTGACAAGCGTTACGGGGAGGGCGGCAAGCTACAACAAATCACGTTTGTCGCCGGGGACGAGATCGCGTTCACCGGCAAGAAGGATGGCGGGCTGTTCCTCTCGTGGCTGGACCGCGCCGGGGCGGTGGTTTTCTCCAAGACGATGGCGGGTTTCACGGAAATCAACCAGCTCAAGGAGCTGGCGGGTGAGCACCTGCTCGTCGTGGGCCAGTCCTCGAACTTGAAGGCGAGGATGGCCACGAAAGGAAAGAAATCCGACGAGGCGGTCGAGACGGCCCTCGTCGGGCGCGCCCTGATCCTCAACCGGGCGGGGGAGCTGATCGCCGACTACTACGTCGGTGACCCGGGCACCTCCTTGCTACAGGGGGAGCTGACGCGCGACAAGGAGGTGATCCTCGCCGGCTACGAGAAGCGCCGTGACGGCAAGCGCCGTGGCATCTTGACGAAGCTCGGCGAGAGCGGACGCGTGATCTACAAGTACATCTCGCCCCACGGCTCGGTGTGCTCCCGCTTCGAGGTGCTGGGCCACGCCACGGAATACGTCTGCGCGGCTTTCTCCACCGACGAGGATGCCGCCGCGGCCAGCGTCGTGCGGCTGGACAACCACGGGAAGCCCTACTACATGACCCTCCTCCCTGCCAAGGGCTTCACCTGCACGGGAATTAACGCGCGGGCGATGGACGGCTCCATGCTCGTCATCGGTCACTCGACCCACGAGGGGGTGATCATCTACAAGGTGCGCCCGGAGGGGGACATCGTCTTTGCCAAGACGATCGTGCCGGCCACGGGTCAATCCCTCGAGTTCCTGCACGTCTCGCGCGCCGGCACGATCCTCGCGGGCGGGAATGACGGCACCCAGGGCTACTACGCGATGCTCCGCGAGGATGGGACGACGCTCTTCTCGCGGCGCGTGGACGGCGGCGTCTCTTGCCTCAAGATGGACCCCGGCACCGGCGGGGCGATCGTCACCGCCTTCGACCCGGTCACCGGGAGCGGCTCCCTGATCAAGTTATCGGACGGCGGGAAGGTGGAATTTGAGACGGCCGTCGACGGCTTCTTCGACAATATCCGCATTACCCCTTCCGGCGAGGCCATGCTGCTCTCGCGTCTCGAGGGCCGGGTGAGCGTCTACTCCTCCTTCGGCGCCTTGCTCTCCGACGGCTACATCGCGGGCAAGAAGGCCTCCGCTTACGACGGTTCGCTGATCGCCACCTCCGGCGAGGCCATCTTCTGGGGCATGGATAACCGCGTGGTCAAGCTCGGCCACGGCCTCTACATCTCGGACGTGAAGATCACGAAACCGGTCAACGGCGTCGCCACGGCCCTCTTCACGGTGACGCTCACCGGCTTCGCCACCAACGCGGAGGGAGTTGCCCTGCCCGTGAGCGTCGCCTACGCCACGCGCCCCGGCTCCGCGAGCGAGGCTGACCACTTCGTGCCCATCAACGGTCGCCTCTCCTTCATCCCCGCGAAAGGGGATGCAAGCCGCTACCAGATGAAGCAAGAGGTAGAGATCCCTATCAAGGCCAACGACCGCGTCGAGGGGACGAAAGAGTTCGAGGTGAGGCTGTCGGGCGTCGAGCAGAGCTACCTGATCAAGTCCTCCGGCAAGGGGATGATCGAGGACCAGCAGGCGCTCGTCAAGCTCGTCCGCGTCGAGGACGGGATCGAGGGGATGAAAGACGTCGTCTACGAGGTGGGCCTCTTCAAGACGGACGGCACCCCCCTGTCGAACGCCACGGGCACGGACATCGTGCTGGACGGTAACTACGGCGAGGGCACTGCGGACGCCCTCGATTTCGACATGAGCGTCCCCCCGCGGGTCGTGATCCCGAACGGGCGCCATTCCGGCAAGTTCAACGTCAAGACGCTGGAAGATACCCGCTACGAGTTGCCGAAGAGCGTCATCGTCAACTTCACCAAGGCCTACTCGCTGAACGGGACGAAAGTCTCCTTCGAGGGTGCGCAACTGGCCTGTACCGGCACCGTGATTGACCAACCGGCCGTGCTCGTGCTCTCCTCGTTGGGCGATCACCGCGTGAACAACAACGTGGTCTCCGGCTTCTTCACCCTTTCCCTGTGCCGGGCCTCCGACGGGGCGCCCATCACGAACGCCACCGGCGCCGAGATCACCATCTCGCTGGCCATCGACCCCGCCACCACCGCCCGCGAGGGGAAGGACTTCGTCCTCACCAACCAGCACGACCTGCGCGTTGACGGCACCGGCGGCCACGGTTCGGTGAACCTCTACGGCGTGGTGCTGCACGACAGTTCGAGCGAGGATCACGTGCTCAAGATGTCGATCGAGCGCGTGGACGCCCCCACCGGCGCCCTGCCCGTCACCGTCAAGCCGGAGGGCAAGTCGGCCTCCTTCACGATCAAGCGTTAACCGGTGTAAAACCGGTCTACCCCTGGACACGGGACAAAAAAATCTCCCGCCTCGTTCGCGAGACGGGAGATTTATTTTTCACGAGGCGCGGGAGATCATCTCTCCCTGTCGCCGCCGCCGATGTTAAAGGCGAGGCCCACTTGCGCGTTCATGTTGTACCCCCTCAGCGGGATGCCCTGCGGGTTTATCTTCGTGATGGCGCAGTCGCTGGCGAGGAAGAGGGTCGGTCCCACGCGCGGGGCGAGGTGGATGGCCAGCCCGACGCTGTTGCTGGACTTCTCGAATAGCGCGTAGCTGGCGCTGGCGGCAAACCACGAACAGGGGCGATAATTGAGCGAGAAGGTGCATTGCCCCATGCTGTAATCCTCTCCCCGCGTGTTGGAATAGAGCGCGCCGAGCGACAATTTGTTCCTGAAGACGGCGTACTCCACCCCGATGTTAAAATCCATGTCCAAACGAGAGGAGCGCTTCTTTCCGCTATTGGCGGGATCGTTAAAGAAGTCAAGCCCGCGCTCCAGGTCATCCACCACGTCGTCCAGCACGTCCTCGATGGAGGAGGTGTAATCGTTCTGGTGGACGGAATAGTCGTTCGGCGTGATGGTTACCGTCGTCTCGTTGGTGCGGGCTTGATAGCTGTTCTTCGCCGACCACGTCATGAAGCCGATGTTATTCACGGCGGCGGAGACCGTCAACTTGCCCAGCAACCCGAAGTCAAACAGGTGGAAGGAGGCCCCCACGTCCACTCCCGCCCCGTAGCCGGGAATACCTTTCCACTCGAATTCGAAACCGCTGAGGTTTTCAAAATCGTTGTCGTACTCCGGCGTGATGCCGGGGGCAGATACCTGCAAGGTGGCCCGCGACTTCAAGTTCCAGTAATTCGTCCCGGCGTCCACTTCCAACTGTTCCACGTTCAACTTGGCGTCCCCCACGCCCAGCAACACCTTCGGCCGCAGGCCCACGACGAGTCTCTTGCCGAGAAACGATCGCGAGTAACCCGCCCCCATCTCCATGTAAGCCTTCGCCGAGGCGCTCAGGCCGGAGAGGTCGTACCGGGTCGACGAGGCATCCTGATCGACGAAACCTTTCTTCAGCAGCTCGAAAAGCCCTCGCGGCACGTCCACGTCCACCCGCGTGCGCAATCCCGCGTGGATTGTCCAGTACCCCCTCCCGGCCCGGAAGCCCGCGGAGAAAACATCGTTATCGGCGTTGACCGACACGTAATTGTGTCGCGAGATGTTGGCCAAGAACTTCTCGGCCGGCACGTCCTTGTGCATGAACGTCATCGGCTTCACGGGAGCCGAGGGATCCTCCCGGTACAGGAAGATAAAATTCTCCAGCGTGAAGGTATTCGTCCGCGCGTCCGCGAAGACGTTGTTCACGCCCGGGATGCCGATGTACCCGTTTTCCGGGTGCAGGGCTGGGTTCAGGTAGTGTCGCGCGTGCGAGGAGGTCATGAAATACGAGCTTTTCGTCGTCTGGGCGCTGGCCCCGGGGATCATCAGGAGACAGGAGATGATCGCGATGATCGTGGCGTGTAGATACTTTTTCATCATGATAGTTTATTCGTCAAGGTTAATATACATGCCCCCCGTCTTCAGCACGAGACCGTGCAGCAAGAGGTAATCGTCCAGGTCTATATCGACGGTCGAGAGTCCCGTGAAGACGAACGTGATCTTCACCCCGCGCGCCTCCTGCATGTACTGCATGGCTTCCGCGTCGATATGCATCGAGAACTCTTGCTCCCTGGCGTTATAGATGCTCCCGCTCCGGATGGTGACGGCGCCGATCACCTCGTTGTCCGCGTCCAGCACGTTCAGTTCCGTGAGGATCGCGGCGTCGCTACCGAGGTTAGCGATGTTCAGGTCTATTTTCCCTTCCAGCGAGGCTGCCTTCGCCCCCTCGAAGAAGAACTTGTTCACGATATCCTCCGTGAAGATATCCTTGACGACATACTCCATGGCAAACGTGCCGGGCCTTCCCGGCAATTCCACTTCCACGAGGTTCGTCTTGAACCACGCCGTGTCCACGCTCCCCACCGGCACGGGGGGGATGTTAAACACCGCGTCATAATCCAACTCGTCCAGATCGTAATCCGGGTCCACGCAGGCTTGCAGGCCGAAACACAGCAAGCCGGCGAGCGCGATTCTTAATGATAAAATTTTATACATCGTTAAAGTTTAAGTTATTTTCCACGTGCAAATGTACAACATTATTTATGAATTACGCATTAGAAATGACAAATTACGGGACGAGAAAACTTTTGTGGAAGGCACGTCTGTTTTTTGAATGGCTATTCGTTGTGAAACGAATAGCTATCCGATTTTTTTGAATAGCTATCCATTTTGAAACGAATAGTTATTCGTTTTTTGAATAGCTATGGCTCACCTGCAACCCCCGTATTTAGAATAATCCCCTGGTTAAGTTTGAAGCACCGACATACCCGCGGTCTGTCTGCTTCTTCATCTTTATGCTAAACACAGAATTTTGCAGGTGTCCCATATCTATCGCTTCGTTGCAACAAGGTTACATCTAATTTGTAATTACCCGGACGCCAAAAGGCGTCCGGGTAATTGTACTCGAGGCGGGACTTGAACCCGCACAACCGCAATGGTCACGGGATTTTAAGTCCCGCGTGTCTACCGATTCCACCACTCGAGCAAGGTGAAGAGCCGGGGAAAGCGAAGGGTCTTCGCTTTCGGGGTCAAAAGTAATTATAAAATTTGAATCTGCACAATTATCGAGCGGATTTTCGTCGTCGGCAAGAGCCAGGTAGCACAAGTCCATTAGCATATTTGTTCAAACCTCTTTCCCGTGAGGGGTATGGATGCGCGAGGGCAGGGTGTGGCGAGAGCATGCCGCGTAAAAAACCCCGGGGGGATCCCCGGGGCGTATGTGGTATTTATTCGGTTCTTAAGTCCCACTTGACGAAGTACTCGCCGGCGAGGATCTTGGCGCGGACGGTCGCTTGCATGGCCTCGGGGTACTTCGGGACGATCTTGTCGGCGATGAAGTGGGCGTAGTCGTTGCCGTAGCGGCGGGCGAAACGGATCATCGCGGGGTAGACCTTGCCCTCGCAGGGGAACTCGAGGAGGATCTCGTTGAGGATGGCCTCGTCGTAGGCGCGGATTTTCTCGTCGTCGGTGACGGAGAGGTCGTCGTAGCGGGGGAGATCGTACGAGTCGAGGTCGTTGGCGTACCGGACGCCGAGGTTAGGCTTCGAGCCGGACCAGTTGGAACCCCAGGTGGCGTCGCCGCCGTAGACGTCCCACATGATCGCCTGACCGCCCCAGCGCTGGCCGACGCCGCGGTTCATGATGCTTTCGGCCTCGTCCCAGTGCTTGACGTGGTTAAATGCCTCGATGAGCATGAGGTGGTAGTCGTGCGGGCGGAAGATGTTGATGTGAACGTCGTTCCGGTAGGCGGGCCTCACGGACTCGTCCAGGAAGCGCCGCATGACGCGCTCGCCGTTCCGCGTGGAGGTCAGGCGACCGCCGCGGCGGGTGTCGCCCTCGGTGCCGTCCGAGCGGGGTTGCAGGCGGTAGCGCTCGACGCCGTACTCGGAGGGGCGGAGGTAGTACTTGCAGGGGTAGACGTTCTCGAAGTAGTCGATGAGGCGGTTCGTCTGGTTGTTATCGTAATTATAGATGATGGCGGAGATGATGAACTTCGATTGCGTGCTGATGACGTCGGAGAACATGGCGGCGTACTTGCCGCGCCACCAGTCGCTGAGGCTCCATTGCTCGGAGGTTTTGGCGAAGGCGGCGTTGAGGGCGGGCCAGACGAGGTCGATGGTCTTCTGGTAGTCGCCCGTCCAGAGGCAGATCTCGCCGAGCAGCCCGGCGTAGTCGGGCGTCATGAATCCCCAGTGGATGAGGCTGGCGTTGTTGGGATCGCTGGGATTGATGATGGCGGCCCAGTTGATGACGTACGAGCCGTCGATGCCGTCGACGCCCACCTCCAGCAATTGCTTGCACTTGGCGATGAGCTGGTCGAGGTCGAGGATGGGGTAGTCGTTCATGGACTTGTACTCGGTGAGCGGCTCGTCAAAGTAGATGGCCTGCCCGTAGATCTTGGCGAGCATGAAGTAAGCCCACGCCTTGACGCGCAGGGCGCTGCTGACGAGGCCGCGGTAGTGGTCGGCGTCGACGACCTCGGGGTTGGCGTCACGGTAGGCGCGTGCCTTTTGCATGTAGTCGTTGCAACTGATGATGACGTCGTAGAAGCCGCGCGGGTCGGCGTAGGCGTTGCCCTGCCGGTGCTCGTAGGAGTACACCTCGCGGAGTTCCTGCGGGGCGTTATCGGTAGGCTCGAGGTAGTCGGCGCGCGTGTCGGTGAGGAAGATGGCGTGATCGCCGACGGCCTGCATCTTGGTGATGACGCCGAGGAACCCGGAGTAGATCTCGCTTTGCGTGCCGATGTAGTCCTCGGCGTTGTAGATGTCCTTGGGGTTGGTGTTAAAGAACTTGTCGCAGCCGACGCAGAGGAGGGCGGCGAGGAACAGGGTGTATGTCGCGTGTTTCATGCGTGTTAGAATTTTAAATTAGCTCCGATTTTGATGGTTCTCGGCAGGGCCATCTTGGCGTAGTCGCAGCCGAGCCACGCCTCGTCGTAGGAGTAGGCGAACTCGGGGTCCAGGCCGAGGTACTTGGTGAAGGTGAAGAGGTTCTCGCCGGTGACGTAGAGCGTGCCGGAGCGGAAGAAGTTCCAGACGGGCGTGTCGAACGTGTAGGAGAGGGTGATGTTCTTCCACTTCAGGTAGGAGGCGTCCTCCACCCAGCGGGAGGAGAAGCGGTTGTTGTTCATGGGATCCCCGTAGACGGCCTTGGGGATCTCGGTGACCTGTCCCTCGAGTATCCAGCGCTGGCGCATGGCCTCGGACTGGTTGAAGAAGGTGGAGCCGGACTCGATCTGGCGGCGGACGGCGTTGTATGCCTCGTTGCCGACGGAGTAGGTGAACTCGGTGGAGAGCCGGAGTTTCTTCCAGCGGAGGGAGGTGTAGAGGGCGCCGAAGAGGTCGGGCATGGCCGACCCGAGGATGGCCTTGTCTTGTTCGTCGATGACGCCGTCGGGGACGATGTCCCTGAACTTGACGTCACCCGCGGCGAAGGCGCGCCCGCTGAAGTCCTTCAGCCCGTTGTTTCTCGCGGCCTCGGCGGCGGAGGCGTAGACGCCCGTGGCCTCGTAGCCGTAGAAGGAGTAGGGTTTCTCGCCGGTGCGCGAGATGATCTCGGCGCCGTCGGGGAGTTGCTGTAGGATGGAGGCGTTCTTGCCGAGGGAGACGACCTTGCTGTCGAGCGTGGCGATGTCGCCGCCGATGGTCCACTCGAGGTCAGGCGTCCTGACGGGGGTCAGGCGCAGGGAGAACTCCAGCCCGCTGTTCTCGATCTCGCCGTTGTTCTCGTGGTAGGTCGGCTGCCCGAAGACGGAGGCGATGGGGTTGGCGAGGATGACGCCCGCGGAGCGCGCGCGGTAGTAGTCGAGGGATAGCTCGACGCGCCGCGCGAGGAAGGAGGCATCGAGGCCGGCGTTGAATTGCGCGTCGCGTTCCCGCTCGAGGCTGGTGTTGGGGATGTTGGCCCGGACGATGCTGCCGATGTCCATCAACGGGGCGTTGACGTAGTAGTTCTTGCCGTAGTTGGAGGAGAAGCGGCTGTTGCCGGTGAGGCCGTACTCGGCGCGGAGGTCGAGGCGGTCGATCCACGCCAGTTTGCCGACGGCGGGTAGGTTCGCCGCCATCCACGTGAGCGAGGCGGAGGGGTACACCGCGAAGCGTGCGGCGTCAGGCCCGGTGGAGGACGCGGCGTCGAGCGAGGCGTTGACGGAGGCGCGCAGGGAGCGGTAGGCGTAGTCGCCGTGGAGGTAGGCGTTCAGCCAGTTCCACATGTCGATGTAGCCCCAGAAGTGGCGGCCCTCGCTGTGGACGTAGTTGAGCGTCTGGTAGAAGTCGTTGGTGGTGTTCCGCCCGCGCCCGGCGTCGAACTCGAGCCTGCTGGTGAAGACCTGGTAGCCGGCGTTGACGTTGAGGAGGTGTTCCCCGAAGCTCTTGGCGTAGGCGCCGTTGAGGTTGTAGAACATGTTGAAGGCTTCCCCGACGCCGGTCCGGACGGTGTTCTTGGCGAGCTTGTCCTCGAGCGGGAGGATGGCGGCCAGGTCAACGCCCGGGATAAAGATGTTTTCCCGGTTGTAGTTGTAGTACAGGCCGAGCATGGCGTTGAAGGTGAGGCTGGGCGTGGCGCGGAAGGTGGCGCCCACCTTGATGTTGATGTCGTACATCTTGTTGGTGGCGTCGAGCAGGTCGGTGATCGCGAGCGGGTTGCTGACGTCGAGGCGGGCGATGTCGTACTGGTTGAGGACGTGGCCGCTGCCGTCTTTCCTCCACGGGCCGAGCATCGGCGCCTTGTAGTAGGCGGCGAGGACGGGGTTGGTCTCGGGCACCATTCCCTGCTCCTGCAACTGGTTCTCGATGAAGGCGAGGCCGATGGTGGTGAACATCTCCCACCGGCGGTTCACGAGCACGTTGGTGTTGAGCTGGGCGTGGTACTTGTCCATCGTGGTGTTGTCGACGGTTCCCTGGTCGCGCGTGTAGCCGAGCGAGAGGTCGTACTTGGCGATGGCGTCACCCCCTTCCACGCGGAAGAGGTTCTCGGAGATGAAGGTGCTCTTGTAGATCTCGTCTTGCCAGTCGGTGTTGTTGTTGTAGATGCTGGCGTAGTAGTACCCGGGGTCGTCCATGAGGAAGGGGAAGTTGGAGAAGAGGTCGGCCATGTTCTCGTAGCGGGTGAGACCCACGTTGTTGAGGTATGCCTTGTAGTCTTTCACGCCCATGAGCGGGAGGGTTTTCCCGTTCCAGTTGATGCCGTACTGGCCGTAGAAGCTGACCTGCGTCTCGAGTTGATCCCGGGCCGCCCCGTCGGTCTCGATGAGGACGACGCCGTTCGATCCCAGCGAGCCGTAGAGGGAGGCCTCCGCGCCTTTCAAGACGGTGACGTTCTGTATGTCGTGCACGTTGTAGGGCAGGAGCAGGCTCTTGGAGAATCCCCCGATGATGGGGGATTCCTTGGTGTCGGGCATGTAGGGGATGCCGTTGATGACGATCAGCGGGGCGTTGGCGCCGATGAAGGAGCGTATCCCCCGGAGGTTCCAGTAGGCGCCCTCGCCGGGCATGCCGCCCTTGCCGATCACCCGGAGGCCCGGCACCTTGCCCGCCAGCGCGCGATCGAGGTAGAAGTCACTCCCGAGGTCTTTCTTGGAGACGTTGACGGCCGAAGAGCTTTTCCGGTCGGCCCGCTCCAGACGGAAGGGCATGACAAATTCCTCGTTGTAGCGGTAGCGATCCGTGGGCACCAGCACGACGTCTATCGCGTGGCGCTCCAGCAACAACTGGTGCTTGGGGTAGAAGCCCGCGGCCTCGACGAAGATGCCTCCCCCGGGGGAGGAGAGTTCAAGGGTGAACTCTCCTCGCGTGTCCGTTATCGTGGTTTCCATGACCTTTGTGCCGCGTACCACCGCTCCCGGGAGCGGCGTCTTGTCAAGTTGCAGGACCTTGCCCTTGACCTGAAAGCGCTCTTGCGCGTGGGCTTGCGCGATCAGGAAGACAAGGAACGCGAGCATGATTAGCTTCAATGTTTTCATATTTTTTGGGTAGGGGTACGTGTGTTAATAGTTATTTGCTGTCGGTTTCAGGCACCAGTGGTAGGCGTAGAATTTGGCCCCGAAGACGACGGCAGGGGTCGCCGTGGTTTCGATCCGGATGACGATGGGTTGCATCTCCGTGCCCTCGAATAATACCGTTCCGACGGCCTTGCCATCCCGGTCGTAGTTGGCGGGCTTGCCTTGCAAGCCGGGAATCGACGTGCTGAAGCCTTCCGGGAGACTACCGCTACCACGGTCGAAATGGAAGTCGCCCCCGTCCAAGGATTGATTAGCCTTGACCAGTACGTCATTCACGTAAATGTCCACGCTCATTTTCAGTTTTTCCTTGAAGCCCATGCTGAGGGTGTACTCGCCGGGGGGAATCAAGGCTTGGCCGACTGATCCGTCGCTGTTCAGCACGAGACCCGTGAGGGTACAGCTAAAACCTTCCTTGATCTGTACCACCAAGCAGTCATAATATTTCGATGGCCACACGCCGGGGAGCGGGGAGTCGTTACTGGCCGCATTGTAGGTGCCTTCCCGGTTGACCTTCACCGGCTCGGCGATCGTGTCGATGTAGTTGGTGAACTGGAAATACTCGGCCTTTTCCTCCGCGGTGCAATTCTGGTAGTAGCTGAAATATTGCTTGATCCGGGAGATAAGGATATTGTTCGGCACCGTCATGTAGTTCACGTTGTAGGCGATACCATTGCTCAACTGGATGGGGTGCTCCACGTCAACCTGTTGCACGGTGTTTCTCCACGTTTGGCCGTATGCCGATTTCCAGTCTTCCTTGGAGGCGTAGTCGTCGGGGGTGATGGCTCCCTTGTAGAATAGGGCGTTGATGACCCAACTCTCGATTCTCGCGGAGTCGTCGGCGGTGACCTCGCGGCCCAGCGCGTTGGTGATGGTCAGGTAAGCGTTCTCGATGGCGTTGCCGAGCAACTCGTTGTTGGGGATAAAGACGGTTGACTTGGCAAACTCGGAGACGATGTTGATTTTCTGGTCCACCTCCGCCACGTTGGCGTCAAAGAAGGGGTTGCTCTCGATCCAGACGGAGTCGTACACCGTGTTTCCCGTCTCGTCGGTGTAGAGCGGGCGGCTATTCTCCACGTCGAAAACCCGCGTGCTCTGCTCGAAGACCATTTGCTTGAGGAGGGAGTAGTCATCGCTCAAGCCTTTCAAGTGCTCGTAAACGGATACCAGCGCCGCGAGCGGGGATTCGATCTCGTACACGAAGGCGTTCGTCGTCTTGATGACGCGGGTTACTTTCAGGCCGTTCAGGTAGATGTCTGTCCCGCCGTCGGCCCGCGAGTCGGTAGAGAGGCTGGCCACCACGTATTTGCCGTTCCACATCAACATGCGCTGTCCTTCCGGCAGCTCGTTCGGGGAGAGCATGGCGCCGCTGATGTGCATCTTGGCCAGTTGCTCGTCGTTATCGAGGGCGCCTAACGCGTCGTCCTTGACCACGATCACGGTGAAGAGTTGATCTTTGGTCGCCAGCTCGTTCGCCACGCCGGTGTTCGTGAAGAGGGCGAACATCTTGCTGTAGGAAGTCTCGGATTGTAAGAAATTCGTCACGGGAGTGTTGACGATAACTACCTCTTGGTTTCCCTCGATCACCGTCTCGGCGTTGATGCGGGAATCCCATTGATCACTGCAGGAGTAGCCTAAAAAGGCCATCCATAAAATCGCGAAAAAGTATACGGTTGTTTTCATGATAATCTCTTATTTAATAGGTGTGAATTTAATGTAGTCTAATTGTAATCTGTAATCGCTGTTGGTAGAAGCTAACGGGTCCATGACCACGAGCTTGAAAGCGTGTGCGGTGGTGGTCGGGAAGTCGATCATCTCGGCGATGACCACCGAGAAAATGCCCACGGCGTTGTTCGTGACGGTCTTGTACATCAGTACCTCCTTGGGTACTTCGTCAAAGGAGAACTGGCACTTGCTGCCGTTAGTGCGGAACGCGTTGAGCGAGGTACCGTAGCCAAAGAAAAGTTCCACCTTGTACTGCCCCTTGATGATGACCGGCGTCCTCGTCTCGAAGGAACCGAGGTAGCCCACGTTCACGCTCAACACGTCGTGGAACATCGCCCCGTAGTTTCCGCCGTTGAGGTTGCCGGGCTTTTCGGTCGCGAGGCCCAGTACCGGCCACGTGCCGGTGTTGGTTTTGGTGGCGTTACCTATCCACGTGTAGCTGGTGATCGAACCCGTCGAGAAAGTTACCTTGTTTTCCGCGCTGGGCACGTTGTGGTACCACGTGGGATCGATCGAGTTCACCAACTCGGCGATGTCGGGGTAATCGCAGAAATCCCAATCGACCACGACCGGCTCCGGCGTCCATACTTCCAGTAGCCCGTTTATCTCGTGGATGATGCCGTTCTTCAGCTCTTGGTCGCTCCGTGCGGCCATTAATTGCAGTTGCTCTCCCTCGTAATTCAGGTAGACGTTTCCCCCCGTCCGTGTGATGGCGAGCACGGAGTTCTCCTCGTTCGTGCTGACTAATTTCGTCGTGTCGCTTGACTCGAAGTGCCCCAGGTCCCCTGCGTACAGGGAGCCGTTGATGATATGGTAGGCGACGTATTGCCACAGGGGGTTTGTCTTGGCCGCGTAGTCCGTGCCACTGGCCCCCAAGTGGCTCTTCAAGGCGGCAAGGCTACTGAGGCCGTTGGCGCTAAAGACGTCGTCCGGGACAGCCAGCACGGTGTAGTTCTTTTTCGTCAGGAGTAGCCCGCCGAAGGTGCTGTACGTCGTGTCGTAGGGTACGGCGAGTCGGTCTAACCAGCCGGTCTCGCGCAGGGCTTCCTTGAAGATACCGTAGCGCGGCTCGTCGTTCAGGTGGCTGGAGATGGTCTCCACCAGCGGCGGCAACACGGCGTCCAGCATGTAGATGTAGCCGTTTACCACGGTGTCGGGAATTTGCGTCACCCGCGCGAGGTCATTCACGTAGATGGCGCTGGCCCCTCCCTCGCGGAAGTTGATGGTCAGGCGGTCGCCGGAGTAGGTGGTGGCGTAAACGGCATACCCTTCCGTGAACCTCTCTGCCGGTATGCCGGTGGGTACCACGTGGTAACGCACCAATTCCTGGGCGTACGCCTCGCCCAAGTCTTGTATCTTTTCAACCCCTTTTTGGGTGTAGAACGCTTTTACCGCTGCGTTGTCGGGGACAAAGCTCGTGAACACGACGTCGGCCTGGTTTAACGCGTTAAACATGTTCGTGTAACGCAGTATCGACACCCACTCGGAAAACGATTCCGAATGGGCTTCCAGGTAGGCAGCGGTAGGCGAGGAGTCATTCACCAGGTAGGTGGTGTTCTCGTACGGGTCGTTGCACGCTATCGCGAGCAAACAGACCAAACTCATCAACCAACTTTTTTTCATAGTCATTAGTGTTAACAGTCATTATTTTCCAACTTCATAGTAGGGATTCTGTACCAGCAACGGGTTGGCAAGCAACTCCTTCGCGGAGATGGGCAGGTAGTGCGCGTTGTTGTCGAGCAGTACCGAACGCACCCACGAGGGACTTGCATACGTGCTTTCCATCACTTTATTGATCAAGAATCTCTCCTTGTACTTGTAATTGTTTCGCTTCGCGAAACGCAGCAGGTCGTACCATCTCTTTCCCTCGCCTGCCAGCTCCATGCAACGTTCCGTCAGGATGATCTCGAGGACGCTCTCCTCGTCGATTTCCCCCTCTTCGATCTGTGCGTTGGCCAGCGAGGAGCGTGTCCTGACCTGATTGACCAGCGCGAGGGCCTCGTGCCAGCGACTACTCCCTCCCAGCAAGGTCAACGCCTCGGCTTTCATCAGCATGACGTCGGCCACGCGGTAGATGATGTAGTTCGCGTCGGCCCGCGCCCGCTTGTTGTCGGCGGAGTGTGCGCCTCCCCCGTAGTACTTCCACACGTAACCTTCCGTCACCTCGCCCCCGTTGTTCTTCTCCCGGTCGGTCACGTAGGAACCGTATAGCCCGCGCCCGAAGGTGGGATCCAAGAGGCGGATGTTCGACTCCTCGACCCATTGCTGCACCATCCACGGCGTGTAGTAGTAGTTGGCGCCCGTGGTGCCTACCCTGTCACACAACGCGTTCTTCTGGTTCGCGTCTACTGCCATGTCCCACTGCACCTCGAAGATGGACTCGCTGCTGTTGCCCGGGTAGTACATCGTGAACCATTCCAAGGGATCCTGGATGAACTGGGGCATGTAGGTACCTCCCTCCAGAATGTTGTTGCAATGGACGATGGCGTTGTCGTAGTCCTCGTCCCACAGGCACACGTCGGCCATCAAGGCGTATAACGCCCATTTGGTGGCGCGCCCCTTCGTCTCCCACTCCTTGGGGAAGAAGGCCTTGGCGGCCTTGGTCTCTAAGGCCAGGCGGATGTCGGTCTTGATCTGGGCGATCACCTCGCTTTCCGGCGACGCGGCTTTTTCGTAAGGCTCGCTGTCGTCCACGTAAGGGATGGTGATGAGCGGTACTTCCTTGAAGTTGCGTATCAGGTAGAAGTAGCTTAACGCCCGGATAAAGTAGGCCTCCGCCATGTAGGAGTTCATCACCGGCTCCTCGAACGTCTCGTCGATCATGATCACTTGCGGCGCATAGGTCAACACGGAGTTGGCCATGTTGATCGCCTGGTAAAGCGCTGACCAGTCACACACGCTGGACGAGGGAGTTACCCGAAACTCCACGAGAGTGGTCGTGTTCCCGCGGATGCTTCCCCCGCGCAACTCGCCCCATTCAAAGATCGTGGGCACCGCGTTCCTGAATTTCACGTACCCGGCGTTCAGCACGGCCAGCACCTCTTCCTTGCTCTTCCAAAATTTGTCGCTGGTCTGCTCGTTTTCGGGCAGGATGGTCAACCAGTCCTTGCAACCGTTGAACGCGATCATGCACGGTAGCAATAGTAAAATGTATAGTGTCTTTTTCATAAACCCTTGCTTTTAAAAGTTTAACTTGATACCAAAGGAAGACCTGATCGCCTTGGGTGTTTGCGCGTTGTCCTGCACGAGGCCTGTCCCGGAGGGCAAGCTTACCTCGGGATCCTGCCCGGTGTAGTTCGTCCACGTGAACAGGTCATAGGCCGTGACGAAAACGTCTAGCCGGTTGATCCCCCATTGGGAGGTGAAGCGCTTCGGGACGGTGTAGTTCAAGGAGAGCGTCTTGAAGCGCAGGAAGGAGGCGTTCTCGACGAAACGATCGGATCCCAGGTAGTTGTAGCCGTAGTTGTACAACGCGCGCGGGATGTCCGTGTCGTCTCCCTCGTTCCGCCAGCGTTTCAGCACGGCCGTGCTCTGGTTGTCTTTCCCGTACATGGCCTCGCTGGTCATGCGGGCGCGGTTGATGACCTTTTGGCCGACCCGCCCGTGGAAGAAGGCCGTGAGCAACCACTCCTTATATTTTAAGGAGAAGCCGCCACCGCCGATGAAGAGCGGCATCGCGTTGCCCAGGTAGACGATGTCGTACTGGTTGATGATCCCGTCCCCGTTTACATCCTCGTACTTGGCGTCACCGGGGGCGACCACCACGTTACCGTTCTTCATGTTGATGGGCACGCCCGTCAAGTCCATCATCACATTTCCCTGCCTGTCCTGCGCGTAGGTGTCCGACGCGTTCTGGTAGACGCCCTCGTAGCGGTAACCGTAGAAGGAGCCTACCGGGTTCCCGGCGATGACCCGCTGCGCGTATTGACCGTTTTTGAACTCGTATTGCTCCTGCTTCATGTTGTCCGGCAGCTTGTCGATCTTGTTCACGTTCTTGCTCACGTTGGCGTTGATGGTGAATAACCAATCTTTATTGCGGAACGCCTCGTATTCCACGCGAAACTCCAAGCCCCAGTTCGACATTTCGCCGGAGTTGAAGTAACGGATCTCGGAGAAGCCGGTCGAGGAGGGAATGTTGATGTCTTTCTGCAACAGGTCTTTTTTCTTGCGCGTGTACCAGTCGAAGGTGACGTAAAGTTTCCTGTTCAGGAGGGATATATCCGTGCCGACGTTGTATTCCGTGGAGGTTTCCCACTTGAGTTTGTCCAACTGTATCCGCACCGGCTCGATAGCCGAGTTGTCGATGTAGCCGGGGGTCAGCGCCCGGAAGGTGCCGATGTAAGGCGCCGAACCGCCGGGCGAGGTGCCGCTCTGCCCGTAGCCCACGCGGATCTTCGCGGATTCCAGCCATGCCACTTCCTTCAAGAAGTCCTCCTCGTGGGCCAACCATGCCACGCCAAACGCGTCGAACACGCCGAAACGGTTGGAGTTACCCATCGAGGAATTGCCCTCCATGTTGACGTTCCCCGAGAAGACATAACGATTCATGAGCGTATAGTTCAGGTTGAGCGTGGCCGTCATCTTGCGCGACTTAGAGGTTCCCGACCCCATGCTGACGACCTTACCCCCGGAGGTGGGATCCGCCAAGCTCGGCGAGGAGTTCCCGTAGGTCTGGCTGGAATAACTGGAACTATTGGAGGAGCTGGTCTTAAAGACCGCCGTGGCCACGAGTTCGTGCATGTCGTTCCAGTTCTTCGTGAAGAGCAACTTGTTGTCCGTCACGATGGACATCTTGTCCGAGAGCAAGTCTGCGCTACGGTTGAAATACTCGCTCGTCCACACCACGCCGGTGGCCGATTGCGGCAAGAACTTCTGGTTCTTGGTCGAGCCGATCGTCATGGATACCAGCCCGACGTAGGTCAAGTTGGAAAGGATCTTGTAGTTTAACCTGAAGTTCATCTTGGCCTCGCGTCCCATCGTGGTGTTGTACGACTCTTTGGCCATAGCCACGGGGTTAAAGTGGTCTGACCCGTTATATGCTCCCTGAAAATCTGTCACGGGAGAGAAGTAGAGGGAGGTGCGTTTCCCCGTCTCGTCATCGATCCAGTAGGGACTCTTGTTGGGCATCTTCTTCAGCGCCTCGGAACGGGCATTGTGGTAGTTGTCGTCCCGGTCGCTTTGAGAGTAGGAGAAGTCGGCGTCCACCCGCAACTGATCCGAGAAGAAGTAGTTGATATTTAGCGAAGAACTCAAGCGCCGCAGGGCCGTCCCGATGCTCGTTCCCCCCTCGTACAGGTAGCCCAGGGAGAAGCGATAGATGGCCTTGTCGCCCCCGCCCGACATGGAAAAGTTGTTATCGGAGGTCAACGCCGCGGCGCGTACCTCGTTTAACCATTTCGTGTTTTGGTTGTACTCGTCAAAGTAGATCCATCCCGGGTTGTAATTCAACTCCGGCGTGTTAAAGAGCAAGTCCATCTCCGTGCCGGCAAACGCGATACCCTTGGCGTTGGCCGTGTTCCAAATGGCGTCTTGCATCATGGCCACGTACTGGTTGCCGTTCAGCATGGGGATGGTGTTGGGTTCCTGTTTCACGGTAAACTTGGAGGATAGCGTGAAGGTCGTGGGGCCTTTCGCCCCTTTTTTGGTCGTGATGATCAACACGCCATTCGCCCCCTTGCTCCCCCAGATGGCCGTGGCGGAGGCGTCCTTTAATACCTCGATGTTCTCGATATCCGCCGGGTTGATGTTTAACAACGCCCCGAAGTCCTCCTCGCTTGCGGTGGCAAACTCGAAATCGGCGTCAATATCTTGATCGCGGGGCACGCCGTCGATCACGATCAACGGTTCCGAGGAGGCGTTCAACGAGCTGGTACCGCGGATGCGGATGGCGCTCCTCGATCCGGGGTCGCCGCCTAAAATGATGTCCACGCCGCCCAAGCGTCCCTGCAACGCCTCGTCTACCGAGCTGACCGGCGCGACCGCCATGATGTCGTCTAACCTGATGCGTTGCGTGGCCGAGATCACCTGCCTGTCGGTTAATCCCATGTCGTTCCGGCGAGCGCTCCCCACGACCGTGACCTCGTCTATGAGCACTTGATCCGACTCCATGACGATGTCCAGCGTCTTTTGATCCGTGTACTTGATGGACTGGGTTTTCATCCCGATAAAGGAGAAGGTCAATTTAAGCTCGCCCTCTCCCTCGGGTACCTTGAGGGAGTATTCCCCGCTGGCGCCCGTGGCTACCCCCGTGAGGAAACGATTCTGGCTGTTGGCAAACACGACATTTACCCCCACGAGTCGCTCTTTTTTACCATTGATCATTTCAGAGACGGTACCGGATACGATGCGTTGTCCAAAAACTTCTCCCGCCGCGAACAGCAAGAGGAGTGGTAGTATGTATTTAAACATTTTCATATGCAACTCTATTACTTTAGTACTCTATAACATCTTTAATCAGGTGAAAACCCCCGTCCGAGTAGGTGAACGGGAAATAATCAAACCGCTCGTCAACCTCCACCTCGACGTTCCCGTTCGTCAGCACGCTCAACTTGTTCCCGTTGTCGAGGATAGAGAGTTGCGCGTAGGTCACCCCTGCCGGGGTTCTCTCCACGACCCTGCTGGTGTTGAACTTCCCGGCACAATCGCCCCCGATGTACGGGTAATCCACGATCCCGTTCACGTCCGTCGACAGGAAATAGTATTGCAGGTACTCGGAGAGCGCCACCGGGTCGGTGATCGTGCCGTCGGTGGCCACCCCGGGGATCCGTCCGTCCGCGGTGGCTTGCACGATGGCCTCGTTGGTCGGGATAAAGACGATAAAGTGCGCCCCGATAAAGTTTAACGTGCCGTTAGACACCAAGTTCGACCCTTGGATCAAGCGGGCAAACTCGTAGAAGGGGCGCGTCGCGTCGCGGTCGATACTCAGCAGATCGGCAAGGTGCTGGCTTCCGGTGGGCACGAATACCTCGCCGGGATAGGCGTACACGTTCCCGTTCGACCAGCGTGTCCCGTCAAACAATACCTCCGAGAAGGCGACAAACGGGTCGTAACTCGCGTTATTCACCTTTCCCGCCGTGTAGATGGCGCTCGTCGTGATCTTGCCGTTTTTCAGGTACCAGTAGTTGAACGGGCTGTTCGTGCGGATTACCTTGGTGCCGGTGGTGGGCAGGGCGGTACCTCCCGTCACGAGGTGCATGTTCGCGATGTTCTGCATCAACGAGGTGCCTATGAGTTCCGGGATACCGTCCACCTCGACCATCAAGTCACCGTTGACGTCCTTGATGATGCCGAGCGTGGCCAGTTGGTCGTTGGTCGGCATCAAGGCGACCATGTTCACGTCAGGTGATGTCAATGGCTCCAGCAAGCTGGAATTTTTCAATATATAGAGGTACCAACTGAACTGTTTCTCCCGGAAGGCGGCCCCCGTGATGGCCCGGTATATCTCCGGGATCGCCATCTCTTCCAGCCCGTAGAAGGCCCCGTTGACGCACATTTTCCGGTCTTGCACCTTGCTCACGTCGATGTTAATCTTCGTGTTGTAGCGCGTGACGATGTCTCCCCGGGTAATCTCTTCCGGGAAGACGACCAGCCCGCTATACACGTGGTTGTTCAACATGTAACTCATGGCGAGAGGATCAACCTCGTTAAACGAGGCGTACCCGCCGGGTCGCCAGTAACTCTCGAAAAATGCGTCGAAAGCCGCGTTGGACGGGGCAAAAACGCTGTACGCCATTGCCGAAAGGATGGAAATAGCCCTGAAGTTGGAGGTCGGCCACTCGTAGGCGATGGGAGGCAGGTCGTCGCCGTGGTTGTAAAGGTAAAGGTCTGAACCGTTCCCGTAGTTCGTCGTCAACTCGTCGTCTTTCACGAAGTTCGCGAATTGCTCGTACATCTCCAGGAAGCGGCTATAGGTGCCTTCCTTCTTCTTCAACTCCGTGTAGATCGTCTCCAGGGGTTCCAGCACCTTGTCGATCGTGTAGACGTAGCCATTGTCCGTCACGATCCCGTACTCCTTCACGCTCGCGTTCGAGACGTTAAAGCCTTCGGCCCCCGTCCAGCGCGAGTCGGCGTAGAAGTACTCGTAATTGTACGCCGGGTCTATGCGCTTGGTATTGAACAGGTGATAGGAGAACACGGGCAGAAAGCGTTCCGGGTGATAGATGCTGATCTCACGCTCCGTGTAGATGGGTAACCCGTTCCCGTCCACGCCCTCCTCGCGAACCGTGGCTCGCTCGATCGGGTCTTGGCTCTTCGTCCGGTGCTTGTAATAGAATCCCGCCCCGTAGAGCGAGTTCTCCAGGCCGTCCGGGTGATAATTTTCAAGCATACCTTTACTATAGGAGTAATACATCAGGTGAAACCCGATCAACTTGCTGATCTCAGCCTGGGGAAGTTGCTCGATAGAAGAGACACCCTTGGCGGTCAAGTAAGCTTGAAACGCGTCGTCGTCGGGGGCCATAATCGTCAAGATGCTCTTCCCCTCCACGATGGGTTTAAATCCGGATAACTCCACTCCTTTCAAGAAAATAGAGAAATTTCCCCTGTCTTCCAAGACCTCCCACGCGCTCCCTTTTAACCAGTCGGGGATTTTGTAGTGCTCGTCCATCTTGTTCTCACACGCGGAGAGGACGAACGAGAAGAGAAAGAAGCTTAACCATCTTTGAATACATGTTTTTTTCATAAGCTATCGTGTTATTTAAAGTTGTGTGATTGTGATATTATACTAAGGCATTCTCTCCAAGCCTTCCCACTTCACCTTCCATCCCTTGGGAATGCCGGGATTTTCTTCCGTGCAACCGTCGTAACCGGCGCACATCATTGCCACCGCGGCCAACGTGCCGCCGTTGCCCGGCAGGTAAACCCGCAGGCGCGAATCTTGGTAATTATGCCCGTTGGGCAGGTAAGTATTTTTTTGCTGATCCATCAACAACAGGTCGACGGCCTTCTCCGGCAATCCCAGTCGCACGGCGCTCATGGCGGCCAGGGGGTAATCCCAGCCCCACGTCTGGCTCCAAAACCAGTTGTCGTGGATGAAATGGAAGGTGTTCGTCATCGTCTCCTTGTTCACCAGACGCTCCACGGGCGGGAGGAAACCGTACGCGCCCAACACCATCGGGTGGTCGGACATGTATTTTTCGTTGGTGTAGGTGTCCGGCAGGCTCTCCGCCGCGAGGTACAGCCCTTCTCGCTCGGCGAAGGGGGGTAACTTGGCGATGATCTCGTCCCACGACGCTTCCCGCTCCATGCCCAGGCGAACCCGCCACTCCTGAGCCGTCTTCAACCCCCAGTGCCAGTAGGAGACCTCGAACGGGGGATTGTGGGAGTTGTCCGGCTTCAACGTCTCCTGCGCGCCGTTCACGTGATTCAACGAGTAGCAATCCCGATCCTTCTCGTACACCACGAAATCGGCCATGAAATCGGCCGTGGCAAACACGAGATCCTTGTACTCGCGCAGGGCCTCGGTGCCAAAACGGCGGTAGAGCAACTCGGCGAAATAGATGACGTGGGGCTGTTCCCAGATCAAAAACGAGCCAACGCTCGACGGCGACTCTTTTCCAGACGGGTCGGTCATCTTCATCCAGCGTACGCCCTTGTACCCTTGTCTCTCGGCGGTCTTTCTGGCTTCCGGCAACGCGCTCTGGTACCACGCCATCGAGGGTTTGAGCAGCTCGGCGCGATTCCACAACGCGAAATGCATCTGATGCCACCAGATCATCTCCATGTGAAATTTTCCAAACCAACTGTTATAGGTCAACCCGGTTTCCTGCGGGGGCGTTGATCCCGCGCACTGGATGGCCATCAGGTACTGGGAGAGGATGACCCGCCGCTCCAACTCAAGCGCCCGGGGATCCTTGTTCCCGGAAAAATCAATAGCACCGCCTGACGTCCAAAAATGTTGCCAATGTACGGTGCTACTGTCTGCCGTCTCCTGATAACCGGGGAGTTCAATCGTCTGCGTGGAGGGGGTGAAGGAACAGGTCAGTTCAAGTCGTTGCTCTCCCTGTCGCGGCTCCAGCAGGAAGCGGTGCTCCTCTTGACGCGTCATTCCGGCCGCTCCATCCCAGGAGATATTCACGTGATAGCGGGTGCTGTCCAACACGCGTTGCAGGGTAGCCCCGTTCGGGCCGTTTTCCACCAGCGTCGTCTGGTGTTTCTCCGGGTGGCTCCAATCGCTCGCGGCGTCGCTGTGCTTCCCGGTGGGGTAGGGGAAGGTAAAGCGGATCTTTAATTGCCCTTTCGCGACGAGCGGGGACTCGACGCGTGCGGAAATCGCGTCGATGGCGGGATGCGCGTAAGTACTTACTTCCACCTTTTCATTATCAAAGAGAAAAGTCGAATGAACGCCTCCCGACCAGAGATCTATCTCCTCTTGAATGGCCGAAATATCTTCCGGCGCGGCCGGGGAGCCGTCCTTTTTAAGGAGTTCCAGCCCGATATATCCCAGGTGCAAGCGGTGCGGGTTCACGCGGAAATAGTCGGCCGCCTTGGCGGCATGTTCGGGAGTTCTTACCTGCACGAGATAACTCTCTTTCCGCCCCCGCCCGAAGTCGTACACGCGCAACGACTCTTCAATGCGATAATCATTGTCATTCGGGAAACTATGCCATCCCCACTGCGATTGTGTCCCCAGCGGGACCCCCGTCTCGTACAATTCTGGAAAAGTTTGCAGGCCGGTGGCGTCTACCGTGAAGGCAAACTCGCCATTCCCCACGGAGAGCGAGGCGTGCGGGTCGAAGTGGGTCACCTGAATATTATGCCTCTGCACCAACGCGAGCCTGTTGATATTCTCTTCTGCCTCGCATCCCAGGCAGATGCCCCCGGCGAGGGAAATCACGACAAAACACATGTTCTTCATCATGTTTTTTCTATTTCGATTAGTAAGTTATCCTAAAAGTGATTACCTTTGTCACGGCGAATTTGTAGCGTCCTTGTAAGCACTCGTAGATTCATCACAAATTTATGGTTGTTTTACGGTGGTATAATCAAGAAATTTGACCTTTTTGCTGCTCGTTTTGTCTTTTTCCCATAAAAATCAACCCCATAAGCTATCTAAATTGATTTAAAACGATGCTTTTTTCGACGTGTTGTATCTCTTTAAAATAGGTGCTGCAAGGGGGGTAGTCCGATTTTTTATGTTTTTTTTATGATATTGCGTCGTTCGAAGGGGGGTGTTCCCAAGAATCTATAAGAATTACCACATAAATGGTATTGACGCATGGGGTATCTGGCCTTATCTTTGTATCGAGAAAAAAAAATTTATGAAGAGGGCAAAAGATCGTTGATTTTGTATTCATATTCCCCGATTTTCGTTCTTTAGTTTATGGAGGGATTTTAAGGTTTTATCCTCCACACGCGCGCGGCTCGAGTCGCGCGCGTGTCGTGTTCAACTCCTCCCGGCGTCAGCCCCAGGTAGTACAATCCGTTCCCGCGCGATGGACTACCGGGCCTTCAGGCTTTAAGTTGGGGGAAAAGCGTCAAGTGACCTCGCGCGGATCGCGTTGCGGAGGGTTTTCATGGCGCGCTTCAAGTGCGTTTTCACGGTGGACTCGGCTATTTGCATCTCGGCGGCGATGTCGCCGATCGTTCTTTGGCGGAGCACGTGTTCCGTGATCACCCGGTATCCCTGCCCGGGGAGAAGCGCCAGCAGCCGCTGGAGTTCTGCCCGCGCTTCGGGTTCGACGTCCGGCTCCTCGATGCCGGCGAAGAGCATGGCCTCGACGAGTTTATCTTGGTGGCTATCCTTGATCTTCAAGTGGCGGAGGTAATTGAAGCACTCGTTTTTCACGATCACCAGCAGGTAAGCCACCACGTTCTGTCCCGGGCGGATGCTGCCCGCATTGTTCCACAGGGAGAGGTAAGCCTCCTGCACGATGTCCTCCGCCTCGCGCGCGTCGTAGACGTAACGCCCCGCGTAGCGGCACAAGCCCGCGAAGTGAGAACGATACAGGTCATGAAACGCCCGCTCGTCCCGTTCGCGGATACGGCTTCCTATTCTCTCTAACTCGTCCGGATGATACATTACACACACACTGAAAACACCGCGAAGATAGAAGGAAAACGAGAATGACAAGCCCGCCGGTGAAAAATCGTCGCGTTTATTAAAAATTTTTTTGTAAAATATTTTGCACGTATCATTTTCGCGCCTATCTTCGCGCCGTACAAGTTAGATTTCAAATGAACAAATTAAACCTACACGTGATTCTATTAGTGACCGGTGGTATTATTACCGCGGGAGCGAGGAAGGCGTGCCGGTAGACATGAGTTTTAGTTTTAGGGCCTTTCTCGCGCAATCGAGAAAGGCTTTTTTAATTTAAAAGAGATGACAAGACAAGAGAACATACAGATTATTATCGTGATTCTACTCGTGGTGCTACAGACATGACGAGAGGAAGGACGCGTACCATAGTGAAAACTTATCAAGCCTTTCTCGAGCGACCGGGAAAGGCTTTTTTAATGAACAAATGAAAGCGAACATGAAACACACGTTAAGAAGCGCCGAGACCACCGAGGGACGACGAGCGGCCGGCGCCCGCGCCCTGTGGAGGGCCAACGGGATGAAAGAAAATCACGCAGGGCGGCCGGTGATCGGCATCGCCAACTCGTTCACGCAACTCGTGCCGGGGCACGCCCACCTGCACGACGCCGGCCAGCGCGCGCGGCGGGTCATCGAACAACTCGGGTGCTTCGCCGCCGAGTTCAACACCATCGCCATCGACGACGGCATCGCGATGGGCCACGGGGGGATGCTCTACTCCCTGCCCTCGCGCGAGCTGATCGCCGACAGCATCGAGTACGTGGCCAACGCGCACCGCGTGGACGCCCTCCTCTGCATCAGCAACTGCGACAAGGTGACCCCCGGCATGTTGATGGCCGCCGCGCGGCTGAACATCCCGGCCGTCTTCGTGTCGGGGGGGCCGATGGAGGCCGGGACGTTCCGCGGGGAGAAGGTCGATCTCGTCGACGTGATGGTCAAGGGCGCCGACGACCGTTTTGACGATGCGGCGCTCGAGGAGCTGGAGCGGGCGGCCTGCCCCGGGTGCGGCTCGTGCTCCGGGATGTTCACGGCCAACTCCATGAATTGCCTGAACGAGGCGCTCGGCCTGGCCCTCCCCGGCAACGGGACGCTGGTCGCCACGCACGCCGGCCGCCTCTCCCTCCTCGAGCGGGCCGCCGCCCTCGTCGTCCGCGCCGCGCTGGCCTATTACGAGGGGGGCGACGACTCCGTCCTCCCGCGGTCGATCGCCACGCGGGAGGCGTTCGAGAACGCCATGACGCTGGACGTCGCGATGGGCGGCTCCACGAACACGGTGCTCCACCTGCTGGCCATCGCCCGCGAGGCCGGCGTTGACTTCACGATGGGCGACGTCGACCGCCTGTCGCGCCGCGTGCCGGTCTTGTGCAAGGTGGCCCCCAGTTCCGCCTATCACGTGGAGGACGTGCACCGCGCCGGCGGGGTCATGGCGATTCTCGGCGAGCTGCACCGGGCGGGGTTGCTGCACCCCGGTGCGCGCCGCGTGGACGGGATGACGCTGGGCGAGTGCATCGTGCGGCACGACATCGCGGGCGACGGCCCCGCCCCGGAGACGCGCCGCTTTTACCTCGCCGCCCCCGCCGGTGTCCCCGGGGGCACGCTGGGCGGGCAGGCGAGCTACTACCCCGCCCCGGACGTCGATCGCCGGCAGGGGTGCATCCGCTCGGTGGCCCACGCTTACTCGCGGGACGGGGGGCTGGCCGTGCTTTCCGGCAACCTGTCCCCGCGCGGCTGCCTCGTGAAGACGGCCGGCGTGCGCGAGGGGTCGCTCCGCTTCCGGGGGAGCGCCCGCGTGTACGAGTCGCAGGAGGAGGCCGCCCGCGGGATCCTCGACGGGGAGGTGCGCGCCGGCGAGGTCGTCATCATCCGTTACGAGGGGCCGCGGGGCGGGCCGGGGATGCAGGAGATGCTTTACCCCACCTCCTACCTCAAGGCCAGGGGGCTGGACGGCTCGTGCGCCCTCGTCACCGACGGCCGCTTCTCCGGCGGCACCTCCGGGCTGTCCGTCGGCCACGTCTCCCCGGAGGCGGCGGCGGGCGGCCCCATCGCGCTCGCCCGCGACGGGGATCTCGTCGAGATCGACATCCCCGCCCGCTCGATCCGCCTGCTGGTGGACGACGGGGAACTCGACCGGCGGCGGGCGGCGATCGATCGTTTCCTCCCCGCGGGGCGGCGGCGCGACGTGCCCGCCTCCCTCCGGGCTTACGCCCGCCTCGTCAGTTCGGCCGACCAGGGCGCCGTCAGGATCATCACGGAATAACGAAATACCACGCGAAACATGGACAAAACGATTGAAAACGGCAGCGTGACGAGCGGCTCGCGCGCGCTGGTCGAGACGCTCCTGCGCGAGGGCGTGGAGGTCATCTTCGGATACCCCGGCGGGGCCATCATCCCCGTTTACGACGCGCTGTATGACTACCGCGAGCGCGTGCGCCACGTGCTGGCCCGCCACGAGCAGGGGGCCGTGCACGCCGCGCAGGGCTACGCCCGCGTCTCCTCGAGGGTGGGCGTGTGCATGGTCACCTCCGGCCCCGGGGCCACGAACACCGTCACCGGCCTCGCCGACGCGATGGCCGACTCCACGCCCCTCGTCCTGATCACGGGGCAGGTCGGCTCCGCGCAGCTCGGCACGAACGCCTTCCAGGAGGTCGACATCCTCGCCATCACGCGGCCGGTGACGAAGTGGGGCTACCAGGTGAGGCGCGCCGCCGAGATCCCGCGGGTGCTCTCCCGGGCCTTTCACGTCGCCCGCGGCGGGCGCCCCGGCCCCGTGGTGGTCGACATCACGAGGGACGCGCAACAGGAGATGGCCCCCTTCCGCCCCGAGCCGGCGCCGGACGCGCCGGGAGACGCCCCTGCCCCCGACCCGCGGCAAGTCCGGGCGGCCGTCGAGCTGATCCGCGCCGCGCGCCGCCCGATGGTGCTCTTCGGGCAAGGGGTGACGCTCGGCGGGGCGGAGCGCGAGCTGGCCGCCTTCGTCGAGAAGAGCGGCATCCCCGCGGCGGCGACGTTGCTGGGCCTCTCGGCGCTCCCCTCCTCGCACCCGCTGTACGTGGGGATGCTCGGGATGCACGGCAATTACGCCCCCAACATCAAGAACAGGGAGTGCGACCTGCTCGTGGCCGTCGGGATGCGCTTCGACGACCGGGTGACGGGCGACCCGCTCAAGTTCGGCGCCAACGCCCGGGTCATCCACCTCGAGATCGACCCCGCGGAGATCGACA
This sequence comes from Odoribacteraceae bacterium, assembly GCA_031266545.1. GTDB lineage: Bacteria > Bacteroidota > Bacteroidia > Bacteroidales > Marinifilaceae > JAIRKS01. The sequence goes on from JAISAV010000078.1 coordinate 43,951, forward strand.
AGATCATCCGCGCGGACGTGCCGCTGGTGGGCGACGTGAAGGTGACGCTACCGCTGCTGACGGCGGCGATCGAGCCTGCCGACCGCTCGGCGTGGGCGCGGGAGTTCCGCGCCAGCGCCCGCGTCGAGCAGCGGGAGACGATCCGCCCGGCCATCCACCCCCTCGGCCCGGCGTTGTGCATGGGAGAGGTGGCGCGCGCCGTCAGCCGCGCCTACCGCGACGACGCGATCCTCGTCACGGACGTCGGGCAGCAGCAGGTGTTCGCCTGCCGCTACTTCCGTTACAAGCGCCCGCGCAGCGTCGTCACCTCCGGCGGGCTGGGGACGATGGGTTTCGGCCTGCCGGCGGCCATCGGCGCCAAGCTCGGCGCCCCGGGACGGGAGGTCTGCCTCTTCGTCGGGGACGGGGGGCTGCAGATGACGATCCAGGAGCTGGCCACCGTCGCGCAGTTGAAGCTCCCCGTGAAGATCGTCCTGATGAACAACGGCTACCTCGGCATGGTGCGCCAGTGGCAGGAGATGTTCTACCGCAAGCGCTACGCCTTCACCGAGATCGCGAACCCCGATTTCGCCTGCATCGCCCGCGCCCACGGCATCGCCTACCGCCGGGTGGAACGCCGCGAGGAGCTGCCCGCCGCCATCCGCGAGATGAAGCGGCGCCCGGGCGCCTTCCTGCTGGAGGCGCGGGTGATGCAGGAGGAGAACGTCTTCCCGATGATACCCGCCGGGGCGGCCGTCGAGGATATATTATTAAAGTGAAACATAAAACGACCCCCGCCGCCGCGGGAACGCGGGCGGGCGGGATTAACACGAGTATTTACCTTAAATTAAATGATCATGGCAACCATGAAATTCGGAAAAACGGAAGAAAACGTCGTCACGCGCCAGGAGTTCCCGCTCGCGCTGGCGCTGGAAACGCTGCGGGAAGAAACCATCGCCGTGCTCGGCTACGGCGTGCAAGGCCCCGGGCAGTCGCTTAACCTGCGGGATAACGGCTTTCGCGTCATCGTCGGGCAGCGGCCGGGCGGCGCGAGCTGGGCGAGGGCCGTCGCCGACGGCTGGAGGCCCGGCGAGACGCTCTTCGACATCGAGGAGGCCGCCCGGCGCGGCACGATCGTCCAGTACCTCCTCTCGGACGCCGGGCAGATCGAGGCGTGGCCCGTCGTCGCGCGGCACCTCGCGCCCGGCAAGGCCCTCTACTTCTCCCACGGCTTCGGCATCACGTACGAGGGGCAGACGGGCATCGTCCCGCCCCCCGGCGTGGACGTGATCCTCGTGGCCCCCAAGGGATCGGGCACCTCCCTGCGCCGCATGTTCCTCGAGGGGCGCGGCCTCAACGCCAGCTACGCCGTCCACCGCGACGCCACCGGGCGGGCGCGGGAGCGGGCGCTGGCGCTGGGCGTGGGCGTCGGTTCCGGCTACCTCTTCGAGACGACGTTCAGGAAGGAGGTCTACTCCGACCTCACCGGCGAGCGCGGCACGCTCATGGGGGCCGTGCAGGGGATCTTCGCCGCGCAGTACGAGGTGTTGCGCGCCCACGGGCACTCCCCCTCCGAGGCGTTCAACGAGACGGTCGAGGAGTTGACCCAGAGCCTCATGCCGCTCGTCGCCGAGAACGGCATGGACTGGATGTACGCCAACTGCTCGACCACCGCCCAGCGCGGGGCGCTGGACTGGTGGGGGCGCTTCCGCGACGCCACGCGGCCCGTCTTCGAGGAGATCTACCGCGACGTGGTGGCCGGCAAGGAGTCGCGCCGCGCCATCGACGCCAACGGGCAGCCGGGCTACCGGGAGCGGCTCGCCGACGAGCTACGCGCGTTGCGCGAGTCCGAGCTGTGGGAGGTGGGGAGCGTCGTGCGCGCGTTGCGCCCGGGACCTAAACGCGAGCGGCCGTGAGCGCCGCTTATTTCCCTGCGCTCGAGGCGATCGCCGCGGCCGGGCGGCGGATCGAGGAGGTGACCGGGCCGACGCCGCTGCTGGCCAGCCGCCGCCTGTCGGACAGGTACGGCGCCGACGTCCTGCTCAAGCGGGAGGACTTGCAGGTGGTGCGCTCCTACAAGATCCGCGGCGCCTACAACAAGATCCGCTCCCTCCCCCCCGGCGCGGCGCGCGGCGGTGTCATCTGCGCCAGCGCGGGCAACCACGCGCAGGGCGTCGCCCTCTCGTGCGACAGGCTCGGGATCCGGGGCACCATCTTCATGCCCGTCACGACGCCCGGGCAGAAGATCGGGCAGGTGAAGATGTTCGGGGGAGAGCACGTGGAGGTCATCCTCGCCGGCGACACCTTCGACCAGGCCAACGCCGCCGCCCTCCGCGCCGCCCGCGAGGGGGGGAAGACCTTTATCCCCCCCTTCGATGACCCCGCGGTGATCGAGGGACAGGGCACCGTCGCCGCGGAGATCCACCGGCAGGCCGCCGCCCCGCTCGACTACCTCTTCGTGCCCGTCGGCGGCGGGGGGCTGGCGGCGGGCGCGGGCGCCTTCTACAAGCAGGCCAGCCCCGCCACGCGCGTCATCGGGGTCGAGCCGGCGGGGGCGGCCGGCATGAAGCGATCCCTCGAGGAGGGACGGGTCACGGCGCTCGACGCCATCGACAAGTTCGTCGACGGGGCAGCCGTGCAGCGAGTGGGGGAGCTGACGTTCGACGTCTGCGCGCGGGTGCTCGACGACGTGGTCGTCGTGCCGGAGGGGAAGGTGTGCACCACGATCCTCGAGCTGTACAACTACGACGCGATCGTCGTCGAGCCGGCGGGAGCGCTCGCCATCAGCGCCCTCGACCTCTACCGGGAACAGGTGGCCGGCAAGCGCGTCGCCTGCGTCGTCAGCGGGGGTAACAACGATATCACGCGCATGGAGGAGATCAAGGAACGCTCCCTGCTCCACGAGGGGCTGAAGCATTATTTCATGATCGACTTCCCGCAACGCGCCGGGGCGCTCCACGATTTCGTGAGTCGCGTCCTGGGGCCGAGCGACGACATCACCTACTTCGAGTACAAGAAAAAGACGCACCGCGAGAAAGGCCCCGCGCTCGTCGGCATCGAGGTGCAACACCCCGGCGACGTCGACGCCATCCGCGCGCGACTGGCAGGGCACGGGATCTCGCACCAGTACTTGAATGATAACCCCGCGCTCTTCGAATTCCTGGTTATTTAACGTGAGTTCGGGCTTACGTTTTTTAATTATGAATTATGAATTATGGGGGGGCAATATCAATAGAAATCGAGTGGTTAGTGGTTAGTGCTGGGCGAGAAGGGCTGAAGGCCCGCCATAACCCAGCCCAACGCATCGCGTTGGGTAATGGATATATCATACCGCATCGCGCCCTGAAGGGGCAGCATATTGAAAACGAGTATGTTGCACTTTCAGGGCTTGGTGAATCATATGATCCGGTTCGTGGGGCGTTGCCCAGTCGTGGTCGGAAGATTGTCTTCCCGTAAGCGCATAGCGCTTACGATCTGCAAAAGCGCGTAGCGCTTTCGTGTTTATAGCCGTGGGTGCAAGCCCACGGAAAACGAGACATTCCCTATTCATGCGCCGCATAGCGGTGCCGTTCATCACGAGGTGTAGATCACCTGATTGCGGCACCGCTACGCGGCGCATGGAGGGGGGGCATCTCATTCCGTGGGCTGTCACCCACGGCTATAAACGCATAAGCGCTATGCGCTTACGGGGAAATAATCTTCCGACCATGACTGGCCCGCGCCCAAGGCTATGTGCGATGATTGATAACGCATGAATGGATTGATATGCGATCAGGCTG
>JAISAV010000203.1 GCA_031266545.1 Odoribacteraceae bacterium
AGCAGGCTGAAAGCCTGCGAGCCAATGCAATACCATGCTATTGCTTGCGCCCCTTCAGGGCTTGGCGAATCGTATAATCCGGTTCGTGGGGCGTTGCCCCACGCTATTGCTTGACGGGCCTTCAGCCCTTGATCGGGCAAGGCTGGAGCCTTGCTTTTAACCCGACGTAGGCTGGAGCCTACGCCGAGCGGGGAATTAAAAAACCTTCGAGAAAGGCATTGTCGCCCTCCCGAAGGTTGGTATCTTGACTCCCGCGCTCCCGCATGGCGGGAATTGCTAACGAGTACGGGACATACGCGAATCCTTGGTGATATTTCACTCTTTTCCGGCGTGCAAGCGGGGTAGAGTAAAGATTTAATACTACCTTTGCCTAAAATATGATACGTTAACATTGTATTTATATTGAAATCGCAAATATGGGGGTATTAACCAATATTTCCAAGCAAAATGCGCTTTTTTTAAACCATTCCCGTAAATTCCCTTCTCTCGACAAACCTTTTACGCGTGCTTCTTCCTCCCCTTTCGCGGGTCAATGCATGATTCGCAGGCAGGGCATGCCCTGCCCCTATGGCGGCATTATCGCGTGTCGCCCTGTAATCATACCGGGTGATCATTCTGTAGGGGCAGGGCATGCCCTGCCCCAGTCGTGATCGGAAGATCGACAAGAAGTACATAGCGTTTATGTTCTGCAAAAAGCGCGTAGCGCTTATGTGTTTATAGCCGTGGGTGAAAGCCCACGGAAAACGGGACATTCCATATTCATGCGCCACGTAGTGGCGCCGTTAATGGCGAGGTGTAGATCACCTGATTGCGGCGCCGCTATGCGGCGCATGTAGGTGGGATATCTTGTTTTCCGTGGGCTTTCACCCACGGCTATAAACACATAAGCGCTACGCGCTTGCGGGGAAACAATCTCCCGAACGTTGTAGTCACCTTGCTCGTGATGATGGGGAGTGGTTTTGCCTTTTGGGCGAGCGTAACCGTTATTTAACGGGGGGATGCGGGGATCGTAACCGTCGCGTAACGGGAATGAAACGGGGGCGCCGTACTTTTGCGTCAGGTAAGTTGTGTTTTGAACTAGGTTAGTTAAGAATGGTTAGTTGGTTTCATCGGGCGTGCCGGGGTTCCGGCACGTCCTTTTCGTTCCCGGCGGGGGTTAGATGCCGGTGATTTTTTTGATCTCGTTTAGCTTGTTCAGCGCTTCCAGCGGCGTGAGGGCGTTGATGTCGAGGCCGGCGATCTCGTCGCGGATCTGTACCAGCACGGGGTCGTCGAGCTGGAAGAAGCTGAGTTGAAGGCCTTCCCGTTCCCCGGCGACTCGGGAGACGTTTTTGCTGATGGCCCCGTCGTTTCCCTTGTCGTTCTCGAGTTGTTTCAGGATCTCGGTCGCCCGCCGGGTGACGGAGGGGGGGAGTCCCGCCATCTTGCCGACCTGTATGCCGAAGGAGTGGTTCGAGCCGCCTTCCACGAGCTTGCGCAGGAAGACGATCTTCTGGTTGACCTCCTTGACGGAGACGTTGAAGTTCTTGATCTTCTTGAACGATCGTTCCATCTCGTTTAGCTCGTGGTAGTGGGTGGCGAAGAGGGTTTTGGCGTGGAAGCGGGGGTGCTCGTGGAGGTACTCCACGATGGCCCACGCGATGGAGATGCCGTCGTAGGTGGAGGTGCCGCGCCCCAGCTCGTCGAAGAGGACGAGGCTGCGGTCGGAGATGTTATTGAGGATGTTGGCGGCCTCGTTCATTTCGACCATGAAGGTGGACTCGCCGAGGGAGATGTTGTCCGAGGCGCCCACGCGGGTGAATATCTTGTCCACGCGGCCGATCCGGGCGGAGGCCGCCGGGACGAAGCACCCGGCCTGCGCGAGGATCACGATCAGGGCCGTCTGGCGGAGGAGGGCCGACTTGCCGGCCATGTTGGGGCCGGTGATGATGATGATCTGCTGGCGCTCGTTGTCGAGGTAGAGGTCGTTGCTGACGTAGCTCTCGCCGGGCGGCAGTTGTTGCTCGATGACGGGGTGTCGCCCCTCGCGGATGTCGATGACGCGGGAGTCGTTGACCTCCGGGCGGTTGTAGCGGTTGTCGATGGAGACGGCGGCGAAGGAGAGCAGGGCGTCGACCCGCGCGATGACCCGCGCGTTGACCTGTATGGCCTTGACGCGGGCGGCGGCGAGGGCCAGCACCCCGGCGAAGATGGCGTTTTCCAGCTCCTGTACCCGCGCCTCGGCGCCGACGATTTTCTCCTCGTAGGTCTTTAGCTCCGGGGTGATGTATCGCTCGGCGTTGACGAGCGTTTGCTTGCGGATCCACGAGGGGGGCACCTTGTGGGCGTGGATTTTCGTCACCTCGATGTAGTAGCCGAAGACGTTGTTGAAGCTGATTTTCAGGGAGGGGATGCCGGTGTGCAGGCTTTCCCGCTGTTGCATTTGCTGGAGCAGGGACTGGCCGTCGGTGGAGATGGCGCGCAGCTCGTCCAGCTCGGCGTTGACGCCCGGGGCGATGACGTTGCCCTTGCCCAGCGCGGCGGGAGCGTTCTCGCGCAGGCGCTCCTTGATGGCGCGGTGGAGGGGGGCGCAGTCGTCGAGTTGCCCCGCGTGTCGCGCCAGGGCGGGGTTGCCCGTGGCGAGGCAGAGCCGGCGGAAGGGGTCGATGCACTCGAGGGCCGCCTTCAGTTGCACCATCTCCCGCGGCGTCACGCGCCCCACGGCGATCTTGGAGGCCAGCCGTTCGAGGTCGCCGATCGTCCGCAGCAGGGGTTCCATCGCGGCGCGCTCGTCCTGGCGGCGGATCAGCGTTTCGACGATGTCGAGGCGCTCGTTGATCGCTTCCGCGGACTTGAGCGGCATGCTGATCCAGCGGTGTATCACGCGGCTTCCCATCGGGGTGATGGCGCGGTTGATGACGTCGACCAGCGCGCGTCCCCCCGGGTGCAGCGCGTCGAGCACCTCGAGGTTGCGCAGCGTGAAGCGGTCGAGCAGCACGTGGTTGGCCTCGTCGAGGCGGGAGAGGGTGGTGACGTGGCCCAGCATCTCGTGTTTCGTCATGTCGAGGTAGTAGAGCACGGCCCCGGCGGCGGCGATCCCGCTCTCGAGGGCGTGGACGCCGAAGCCCTTGAGGGAGGTCACGTCGAAGTGTTTCTTGAGCCGGTCCTCGGCGGAGGCGGGGTCGAAGAACCAGGGTTCCACGGGGTAGGTGTAATATTTCGCGGCGGCGAGCGCGTCGGCGAGCTGCCCCGCGCCCTTCGGGTAGAGCACCTCCCGGGGCTGGAAGCTGTTCAGCATCTTGTCGATCGTCGCGGCGTCGCCCTCCGTGGCGAGGAACTCGCCGGTGGAGAGGTCGAGCAGGGAGAGGCCCGCGTTGATCTTGCCGGGGCAGACGGCGGCGAGGAAGACGTTGTTTTTCGTCTCGAAGGCCTCCCCGTTGTAGGATAGCCCCGGGGTGATCAGCTCGATGACGCCCCGCTTGACGATCTTGGCGCTCTTTTTCGGGTCCTCGAGCTGCTCGCAGATGGCGACGCGCTGGCCCGCCCGCACGAGTTTCGGGAGGTAGGTGTCGATGGCGTGATGGGGGAACCCGGCCAGCTCCACGGTGCCCGGCGACCCGTGCGAGCGTTTCGTGAGGGTGATGCCGAGGATGCGCGAGGCGGTGATGGCGTCCTCGCCGAACGTCTCGTAGAAGTCCCCCATCCTGTAGAGCAGGATCGCGTCGGGATATTGCGCTTTTGCCGAGTAGTATTGTTGCATGAGCGGGGTTTCTCCCGCGGGTACCTTTGTCATCGTGTTCTGTCGTGTATAATTGTTCTTCAATTTTGACCTCCCAAAAGTAAATATTTTACCCGGGATATTGTCATTATTTGTAGACATTTATTGTAGTTTCGCGGTGGGGAATTGTCGTGCCCCCTGGTAAAATGCGGAATTATGGAAAAAGTATTAGACCTGCTGGACGCGTATCATCACGCGAATCTAGAGGACGTTATCGAGTTTGAATTGAGCGGCGTCATCGAGAAGGAGTCGGTGGCCGCGTACGGGCGGGAGAGTTTCGAGTTGTGTCTCTCGTGCGTGGATTATACCTCGCTGAACGCGACGGACACGGGGGCGTCGCTGGCGGCCAAGATCGCCGCCACGCGGGCGAAGTTGAAGAAAAACGGGCTGCCGGAGGTGGCCTCCGTGTGCGTGTATCCCTGTTTCGCGGGCGCGGCGCGGCGGGCGTTGTCGGGATCCTCGATCCGGACGGCGGTGGTCGGCGGCGGTTTCCCGTCGGCGTGCACGTTCCCGGAGGTGAAGCGCCTCGAGTGCGAGCGCGCCATCGCGGCGGGGGCCGAGGAGGTGGACGTGGTGATCGCGGTGGGGGAGGTGCTGGCGAAGAATTACCGGCAGGTCTACGAGGATCTGCTGGCGCTGCGGGAGGCGTGCGCCGGGGTGGTGATGAAGGTGATCATCGAGACGGGCGAGCTGAAGGAGATCGAGCCGATCTTCAACGCCACGCTGGTCAGCGCGTACGCGGGCGCCGATTTCGTGAAGACCTCCACGGGCAAGGTGCCGGTGAGCGCCACCCCGGAGGCGGTCTACGTGATGTGCGAGGCGCTGCGGCAGTTCCACGCGCGGACGGGGCGAGAGGTGGGGATCAAGGTCTCCGGGGGGATCACCAAGCCGGAGAACGCCATCTCTTACCTGACGATCGTGCGCCACAAGCTGGGGGAGGAGTGGCTCGCGCCGCGCCTCTTCCGGGTAGGGGCCTCGCAGTTGCTGGACAACCTCGTCAAGGCGTGCAAGGCGTGACGGGTTAGTATAAGTTACGAGATCATGATAGATATTCAAGTAAGGACGCACGACCGTTTTTCGGTAGAGTTCAAGATCGGGTACGTGGCCCGGAAGGGGAGCGACGCGAACGAGTTCATGATGAACACGTGGTTTTTCGTGCCCCACAGCTTGGACATCAACGCCTCGACCTACTCCAAGCAAGATTTTTACAAGGACGTGAAGTCGAACGTCCGCTTGATCACTCCCGTCTATTCCCTGCAGGAGATCGCCGGGGAGGCGTCGCTTCCCTTCGCGTTCCTCGAGGCGGCGATGCGGGCGCTCGTCGCGCGGGCGACCCCGGAAACGGTGAACGAGCACGAGTACCAGATCAAGATGCTGGCCTCGATCGTCAAGAGCGCCCTGCGGGAGGAGGTGACGCATATCGTCCGCAACCCGGTGGCGGTGGATCGCGAGTATCTCGTGGAGAATTACCTGCAGCATGCCCGGCAGATCGCCCGGCGCTTCCGGGCGTTGCGGCGCGTGATCAACGTGGTGACCGTGCCGAGGAACGCCATCAGCTACTTCCTGTTCGGCGACGAGTATATCTCTAACCTGATCGAGTTCAACTCCTTCCGCCTGTTGGAGCGGTTGCAGCGGGAGGCGCCCGACTGCCCCGACGCGGCGCGGGAGGCGCTGCTGGCGCTGGCGCGGGAGGAGATTGATTACAAGCGGGAGAGGGGCTACCTCGTGGCGGAGCGGGATAGCCCGGAGAATAACCGGGCGCTGGTGTACCGCTGGGGCATGTTAAAGAAGTACGCCGAGAGCGAGTTGTTCCTCCGCGCGTCGAAGAAGCGGGACGGGCAGTGGGTGGAACAGGTCTATTACAGCCTCGCGGCGGGCCTCTCGATGATCTTTGCCACGATCATCTCGTTCTCGTTCCAGCAGAAGTTCGGTAACTTCACGATGCCGCTCTTCGTGGCGCTGGTGGTGAGCTACATGCTCAAGGACAGGATCAAGGACTTGGCGCGCTACTACTTCGCCCACCGGCTGGGCCGGCGCTACTTCGACCACAAGACCACCATCAGCATCAAGGAGAACCCCATCGGCTGGATCAAGGAGGGGTTCGACTTTATCTCGGAGGACCGCGTGCCGGCGGGGGTGATGGACATGCGCGCGCGCCCCGACCTGCTGGAAGCGGAAAACCGGATGGCCGGCGAGAAGATCATCCTCTACCGGAAACTCGTGCGGGTGGACTCGCGGGCGCTTGCCCGGTATAACCAGTACGACACGGCCGGCGTGAACGACATCACGCGCTTCAACGTGGCCAGTTTCCTGGAGAAGATGGACAGCCGCGAGTACAACCTCTACGTCCCCGGCGAGGGCGAGACCTACGGGACGGTCGTGGGCGAGAAGATTTATTACCTGAACTTCCTGATGCAGTTCCAGTACGACGGCAAGGTCAATTACCGCCGCTTTCGCCTGATGTTAACGCACGACGGGATACAAAGCATACAAGAGTTGTAGAAATCCCCGCGCGATGGCTTGTCAATTGCCGGATAATTTATAGTTTCGCGGGAAAATTTACACGCGATGAGAAAATGGACCATTGAAGATTCGGCCGAACTCTACAACATCAAGGGCTGGGGGCTGAATTATTTCTCGATAAACGAGAAGGGGCACGTCACCGTGACCCCGAAACAGGGCGGCGCCACGATCGACTTGAAGGAGTTGCTCGAGGAGTTGCAGGTGCGCGACGTGTCGGCCCCCCTGCTGTTGCGATTCCCCGACATCCTCGACAACCGGATCGAGAAGCTCTCCAGCTGCTTCGACCTCGCCGCCACCGAGTACGGCTACACGGGGAAGAATTTCATCATCTACCCGATCAAGGTCAACCAGATGCGCCCCGTGGTGGAGGAGATCGTCAACAGCGGGACGAAGTACAACATCGGCCTCGAGGCCGGGTCGAAGCCGGAGCTGCACGCCATCCTCTCCATCGACATTGACGACGACGCCATGATCATCTGCAACGGCTACAAGGACGAGAATTACATCGAGCTGGCCCTCCTCGCCCAGAAAATGGGGAGGAATATCTACCTCGTCGTCGAGAAGTTGAACGAGCTGCGCGTCATCGCCTCCCTCTCCAAGAAGTTGAAGATCCGCCCGAACATCGGCATCCGCGTCAAGCTGGCCAGTTCCGGCAGCGGCAAGTGGGAGGAGTCCGGGGGCGACGTCAGCAAGTTCGGCCTGAATTCCAGCGAGCTGCTCGAGGCGCTGGAACTGCTGGAGAAGAACAAGATCAGCGACTGCCTGAAGTTGATCCACTTCCATATCGGTAGCCAGGTCACCAACATCCGTCGTATCAAGACCGCGCTGAAGGAGGCTTGCCAGTTTTACGTCCAGTTGCAACGCATGGGGCACGACATTAATTTCGTCGACGTCGGCGGCGGGCTGGGCGTCGATTACGACGGCACGCGCTCCTCGAACACGGGCAATAGCATGAATTACTCCATACAGGAGTACGTCAACGACGCCGTCTCCCTCCTCGTGGACGCCTGCGAGAAGAACGACCTGAAGCAACCGAACATCATCACCGAGTCCGGCCGCTCGCTCACCGCTCACCACTCCGTCTTGATCATCGAGGCGCTGGCCAGCGCCAGCCTCCCGGTCTTCGACGACGACGAGGAGATCGACGCGGGGGCACACGAGCTGGTGAAGGAGTTGTACGACTTACGCGAGGAAGGGGTCACCCAGCCCCGCCTGCTGGAGACGTGGCACGACGCCCTCCAGATCCGCGAGGACGCGCTGGGATTGTTTAACCTCGGGCTGGTCGACCTCGTGACGCGCGCCCGGGTGGAACGCCTCTTCTGGACGATCGCCCGCGACGTGTACGACATGGTCAAGAACCTCAAGCACGCGCCGGAGGAGTTGCGGAAGATTGCCAAGCTGCTGCCCGATAAATATTTCTGCAATTTCTCCCTCTTCCAGTCGCTGCCGGATTCCTGGGCGATCGACCAGATCTTCCCGATCATCCCCGTCTCCCGCCTCGCCGAGCAACCCACGCGGACGGCCACCTTGCAGGATATCACCTGCGACTCCGACGGCAAGATCGACAACTTTATCTCCACCCGCAACTTCTCCTACCACCTCCCCGTGCACGAGCTGAACGGCAAGGAGCCTTATTACCTCGGCGTCTTCCTCGTGGGGGCTTACCAGGAGATCCTCGGCGACCTGCACAACCTCTTCGGCGACACCAACGCCGTGCACGTCAAGGTGAAGGGCGACGACTACGTGGTCGACAAGATCATCGAGGGGGAGAGCGTCGCCGACGTGCTGGAGTACGTGCAGTTCTCGCCCAAGAAGATGGCCCGCGTGGTGGAGGTCTGGGTCACCTCCTCCGTGAAGAAGGGGATCATCTC
>JAISAV010000236.1 GCA_031266545.1 Odoribacteraceae bacterium
AGCGTGGAGACGCTCAACGTGCAATTCGAGCAATACCGCGTCTCGGAAGCCTTGATGACCCTCTACACGGGTTTCCGCGACGAGTTCTCCTCGTGGTTGTTGGAGATCATCAAACCCGCTCACGGGGAATCCATCGATCGCGCGACGCGCGAGCAATGCGTCTCCCTCTTCGAACGAATGCTGCAATTGCTCCACCCCTTTATGCCGTTTATCACCGAAGAGGTGTGGCAGCAGTTGCGCCCGAGGAAGGACGGCGAGAGCATCATGATCTCTCTCGTGACCGCCGACGGCCCCCGCGACGCGGCGCTGCTCGAAGAGTTTGAATGCGTAAAGGGCGTCATCACGGCCGTCCGCAACCTCCGGAAGCAACACAACGTTGCGTTTAAAGAACCGCTGGAATTAAAGGTAAAACGGCACGAACGCTACCCCCGCCGCTTCGAAAGCATCCTGTTAAAGATGGGCAACCTCGCGGGCGTCGAGGAAGTCAGCAAAACCGTCCCCGGGGCGTGGAGTTTTATCGTCGATACGGTAGAGTATTTTATCCCGGCCACGGGCAAAGTGGACGTCGCCGCCGCCCGCGCCAAGCTGGAAGACGAGCTTACTTACGCGCGAGGCTTCCTCTCCTCTGTCATGAAAAAACTCGATAACGAGAAATTCGTCAACGGGGCGCCCCCCGCCGTCATCGAAAACGAGCGAAAAAAACAAGCTGACGCCGAGGCCAAGATCCGTGCCATCGAGGAGCAACTCGCCCGCCTGAACGACTAAGAAGGCTTCCCCGCACGCGAAGTAGCGCCCCAATGCCGCCAACTTAAGTAGATACAGTTTCCGTTCGGCGTAGGCTCCTGCCCAATGTCATCAAGTTAAGGGATAAGGTGCTCTGAAAGAGCACCAAGCAATAGCGTAGGGCAACGCCCTACGAATAGCCACCCGATGAATAACAAGCAGGCTGAAAGCCTGCGAGCCAATACAATATCACTGACCACTAACCACTCCTAATCTATTGCTTACGCCCCTTCAGGGCTTGGTGAATAGCATGATCCGGTTCGTGGGGCGTTGCCCCACGCTATTGCTTGACGGGCCTTCAGCCCTTAACTTGATGACATTGGGCTCCAGCCTACGCCGAGCAAAATCCTTAAGTTGACGGCATTGGGCGTTTCCCGATGTTACTGATGATTGGGGTGCTCGCCCCCGGCGCGACGTGACCCCGCGCGTTATCCCGTGGCACGGCGATGCTTTTTTTAAGAAATATTCCCTACTTTCGCGCTTGGTTATTCATGATCGACCATGCAACACGTCGTGTTAGAGATAAAAAAGGGGAACATCGAAACGTATCGTATATTTTTCGAGGACTTCTATCCCGTGCTATGCGCGTTTGCCTTCCAGTACATCAAGGATGTCGAGCAGTGCAAGGACATCTCGCAAGAGGCCCTGCTGCTCTACTGGGAGCGGCGCCGCGATTTCGACCAACTTTTCCAAGTGAAGAGTTTCCTCTACGTCACCGCGCGCAACCGTTGCCTTAACCTCCTCAAGCGGGAGGAGGTCAACCGCAACTTCTTGCAAGAGAGCTTCCGGGAGGGAGAGCCTTTCTACGAGGAGAACTTGATCGAGCAGGAGACCTACCGGCTCGTGCGACAAGCGGTGAAGGCCCTACCCCCGCAGATGCGCGCCATCATCGAGCACGCGATGGACGGGCTGACGAACCCGCAAATCGCGCAGGAAATGGGGATCTCCGAGGGAACCGTCCACGCCCTGAAAAAAACGGCTTACCGGAAGCTACGGGAGCGATTAGGCCCCCTTTATCTGATCTTCCTCCTCTCGATAGAAGGGCGCCATGAAAAATAATGGGAAATAGTGGTATTTTGCGATCATACAATCCATAAAATAGCGTTGCAACAAAGTCGTCGAGTATTACTTTTTGGCCGCGTAAGGTCAAAACCTTTTCTTCAACCTGACGGAATCTCGCTATCTTTTTTCTACCGACATGTCGTTCCCAGACGGGGTTTCGTGAGGGATAATTCATTTTAATTATTTTTTTTTACTATTCGACTACCCCGGTTTTAGCTTAAGATTGTTATATTCTTATTACAAAGAAAATATGCAAGAAGAAAAGGAATTATTTCGGGTAGTCGAGGCATTGGCGGCCCTCTTTACCGGCACGCAGACGGAAGCGGACGAGCGGGTGATCGAGGAGTGGGCGAACGAGCACGAGCGCAACCGGGTGCTGGTCGGGCAAATCATGGACAAGACGCGTTTTGAAGAAAACCGGGCATTGCTGGCACAATTCCCCGGCGGGGCGGCGTGGAAACGGGTCAAGGGACGCGTGACGGGCCGCGCCGCGCGCTGGAGGCGGGTCGCGCGTTACGCCGCCGCCGTGCTCCTGCTCGCGGGGTTGCCGCCGCTGTACTACCTCTCGCGGGAGCCAGAACTGCCGGTGCAAGAGGTCGCCCGGCTGGAGACGCCCTACTTCACTTCCGGCACCACGGGAGCCTTGCTGACGTTGGCCAGCGGGCAAGTGCTAAACATCGATAAACAGACGATATTAAGCGTCACGGAGCAAGACGGCACCACCATCGTCGTCGACTCCGGCGGGATGAACTACCGGCCTGACGAGGCGGCCCCCGTGGCGGCCCCCGTGGAGACGGCCTACAACGTGGTGCGCACCCCCACCGGCATGGAATTTCCCGTGACGCTTTCCGACGGGACGCAAGTCTACCTGAACGCCGAGTCATGCCTGCGCTTCCCGGCCACCTTCGCGGGCGATACCCGGGAGGTGGAGCTGGAGGGCGAGGCCTTTTTCAAGGTGACGCCCGACGCGGCGCATCCCTTCGTGGTACGGGCGATGGCGGTAGAGATCAAGGTGCTGGGCACCTCCTTCAACCTGCGCGCCTACGAGAACGAGCGCGCGGTGGCCGCTACCCTCGTGGAGGGGTGGGTGGCCCTCGCCGACGCCGACCGGCAGTGGGAACTCGCGCCGGGCAAGCAAGCGCGTTACTTCAAGGCGACGGGCGAGTGCGAAATCCGGGACGTGGACGTGGATCACTACACGGCGTGGCAATCCGGCAAGTTTGTCTTCAAGAACGAGCGACTGGATGAGGTGCTCTCCTACCTATCCCGCTGGTACGGCTTCGAGTACGAATTCTACGACGAGCGGGCGCGGAACGTGGAGATCGGGGCGAGCCTTAACCGTTACGCCGACATGGAGCCGATCATCAAGATACTCGAGGAATCGCGCCTCGTGAAAGTGATGGTCAGCGACGACAACCGGGTCGTCATTTACAGCAAATAAACGAAATACACCGGGCGTCACGACCGCCCGGCGTACATTAAATATCAAATTTGTCACATTGTAACACATTCAAAGTATGAAAAAAAATCAAGACAGCACTTCCCCCGGACGGGGGAAATGGAACAAGATCCTTTTAATCATGAAACTAAAAATCATGCTGGTAGTCATCAGTTGCCTACCGATGTCCGCGACGGCCTACTCGCAGAACAGCAAGGTCTCCATGCACGTGGAGAACGCGAGCCTGGAGGAGATCATCTGGGACTTGCAGAAGAAGACCGATTTCGTGTTCATGTACGGCACGCGCGAGATCGACCACGTGCGCGGGTTAAACGTGGACGTGCAGGACAAAACCGTGCAAGAGATCCTGACGCTCTGCCTGAAGGGCACCGGTCTCTCGTCCAGCCTCAGCGGCAACACCGTGATCATCCGGCGGGAGCTTGTCCCGCAGGAGCCGCGCCTCGTCAGGGGAACGGTAAAAGACGAGAAGGGAATCCCCCTACCGGGCGTGAGCGTGCAGGTCAAGGGAACGCTCACGGGTAGCTCTTCCGACGTCAAGGGAGAGTTCGTGATCTCGGT
>JAISAV010000261.1 GCA_031266545.1 Odoribacteraceae bacterium
TCATCCCGCGAAAGTAATCCAGCCGAACTTGTCGGGGGCGTCGCCGTACTGGATGGCGCGCAGGAGGTTGTAGAGCTTGGTGCTCCACGGGCCTGCCACGTCCGGCGAGCCGACGATGATCGATCGCCCGGTTTCCGAGTCATCGATGATGCTCACGGGGCTGATCACGGCGGCCGTCCCGCACCCGCCGGCCTCCTCGAAGGTCGTCAACTCTTCCACGGGAATTTTGCGCCGCTCGACGGTCAGGCCGATCTCGGCGGCCAGCGTCATCAGGCTATCGTTCGTGATGGAGGGGAGAATCGTGTGGGCGGAGGGGGTGACGTAGGTATTTCTCTTGATGCCGAAAAAGTTGGCCGGGCCGCACTCGTCGATGTACTTTTTCTCCTTCGAGTCGAGGAAGATGGAGAGGGCGTACCCCTTCTCGTGAGCCTCGTGCGTGGAGAGCATCCCGGCGGCGTAGTTCCCGCCCACCTTGATGTGGCCGGTGCCGTTCGGGGCGGCGCGGTCGTATTTCCGTTCCAGCATCGCTTTCACCGGTTTAAAGCCCGCCTTGAAATAGGGGCCAACCGGCGCCACGAAGACGACGAAGAGGAACTCCTTCGCGGGGGCAACGCCCATCTGCGAGCCAACCCCGATCAACAACGGACGGATGTAGAGGCTGGCGCCCGACTCGTAAGGGGGCACGTACGCCACGTTGACCTCGATGGCCTTGAGCACCGCTTCCGTGAAAAGCGCCACGGGGGGAGCCTTCATCATCACGTAGTTGGCCGAGGAGATCATCCGCTTGGCGTTCTCCTCGCAGCGAAACACGCGGATCTTGCCGTCTTTGCCCCGGAACGCCTTCAACCCCTCGAACGCCTCCTGCCCGTAGTGCAGGCAGGTAGAGGCCATGTGGATCGTCAGCGATTCGGAATCAGACACTTCTAACGCGCCCCACTTGCCATCCTTGTAGTGGCAACGCACGTTGTAATCCGTTTTGGTATACCCAAAACCCAGGGAACTCCAGTCTATGTTTTTCATCGCGGTAAGATTTTAATGTAAACCGATGTTTTATTATTAAATTGAAACTTTTGGTCGAATATTTCTGCAAAGATATAACTAAAATCAGGAGAAATACCATCTTCGTGAAAAAAATTAATCACCCTCGAAAAGCGCCCGCGGCTTATCAAGGGTGACCGGCCGGGCCTGCCAACGGCGAGTTACAACTCGTCCACCAGCACGCGTTGCTCCTGCAGGAAGACGTTGCGCTCCATCTCGCTACTCTTGGTGATGAGCGTGGAGAAGCGCCTCAGCGACTCGATATACCCCCGCTGCGCCGTGAAAATATCCGGGGTAGAGGAATTTAGCTGGCCCAGGCGATAGATCCGCAAGTGGGTGAAATTCAACTCGGGGCACTCGTAACAGCAGTACGACCCTTCCAGATCAACGTTGGAGAGGTAGAGTGTCATCGGGCTGTTCCCGTGAAACCTGCCCGTCGCCGCGGTCGACTCGATCGTGTCGAGCAAGCGGTGCAACTCCTCCTTGAAACAAACGATATCCTCGCCCGACAACAGGCCCAGCTTGTGAATGTAGTTGATCTCCTTGATCATGGAGACGAATATCTTGCGATCCAGTATATAACAACTCCACGGGACGCTCTGGTACGCATTGAACAACTCGTCGCGTTTCCGTAACAACTCCCTGGGAAGGGCCATCCGCGAGAAATCCTCGATCCGTTTCTCCTGCTCCACCTGGTGCAACAACTGGTAAATGTCAAACTTCCACAGGTTTTCCAGCGAGTAGAAAAAGGTGAACGGGAGCATGTTGTAGGCCATGTAAATCTTGGCGTCCCGCTTCTGGTTAAACTCCTTGAACATCTCCACTTCCACCGACAGCACGTTATAATAATCCTCCAGCGGCCGGGAGGGCGATATCTGGTGCAAGTCATAAATCACCGATTCCTCGTACTGTATCCCCAGGAAACGATCCAGGGACATGCCGAATTTCAACGTGAGGGCCACCACCTCGTCGAAGGTAAAGGGGACGTCGCCGCGTATCCGGCGATACACGGCCTCTTTCCCAATATTCAACGCGGCCTCTATCACCTTGACCAGGTTCGTGTCCGCCGGGATAAACTGCCTGATCGCTTCTAATAACTCTTGGTTCAATGTTTTCGCTTCACTCATTGCGCTCTCTTTTTCAAATAGTCATGATACATTCCCGTTGCTTCTCCATGTAGTCCGTCCGTTGAATCTCGCCGCTCTGCGTGATCAGCGTGGCATACCGTTTCAACGACTCGACCCACTCGTTTTGGATCTGGCACAACTTCGAGTTGTACGAGCGCACCCTGTTCATCGTGTATAGGCGGAAATCGCACATCGTGAACTCCTTGCACTCAAAATAGGCCGAGGACTGTTTAAACTCGAAATCGGAAAGGTAGATCAACACCTCGTTCCCGTTGGGGAAAGCCCCCCGGATGGACAGCGCCTCCAGCTCGTCCAGCAGCGCGAGCAGCTCTTGCCGTATCCGCTCCACCTCCTCCCGATTCAGCAACCTGAGCTTGACGAAATAATTCACCTGCCGCACGAATGACGAGAACATGTTCTCGTCCAGCAGGTAATCCGTGCTCCCCGCGTTGCGCATCTCCTCCTTGAAGATCTGCTGTATCTCCAGCACCCGCCCCGGCATCTCCAGTTGGGACAGGGAGGTCAGGTTCTGGTGCACCCGGATCTGGTTGATCCACCTGAAGAGTTGAAACTTGGCCAGCATCGGGTAAGACGTCACGAACATGTAGGGAAAGGTGTTGAACGCCAGCTTTGCCTTTGAATTCGGGTCCTTCTTCAACACCTTAAATATCTCCACGTAACCGTCCAGCACCTCGTAGTACTTGTCAAACAGGTTATCCATCTTCATCAGGCTCAGGTCAAAGACCGCCCGCCTGATGTTTTTCAACCCGATCATGTTATCGAGGGATATGTTCAACGCCTTGGCAATCTTGGACACCTCGTTAAACGTGAACAACACCTCACCTCTTAGCCTGCGGTACACGGACTCTTTCCCCATGGACAAAATCCCGGCAACGAGATTCACCATGCTATCTCCCTTGGGCAGGCAAGCCGCAATAGCAGCAATCAACTCTTTGTTTAACTCTTCTTTCATATTTAGTTGCGAATAAAAACACACCTTCTCAATTGCACAAAAGTACACCTTTTTCGACAAACAAAAAATGAAAGGGTATCTTATTTTTTTTCTACAACATCATTATTTGCTTGTTTCGTCTATTGTCATGCCGTTTTACGACAAATGCTCATTCATTATTTCACTATCAGCCAATGTCGCTCGCGGCAGATTCTTCCTTCGGCGGTGAGGCCCTCGAGGATGATCGAGTAGGTGCCGGGCGTGTCGGCGGTGTAGAAGGAGAGTTGCTCGCCACCCGCGCCGGGGCCGAGGGAGACGACGGGGTTCCAGTAGATCGTCCGGCGGGCGTCGTGGCGCCTCTCCCGGCGGATGGAGTCGACGTCGTACCTGGGGACGTAAAATTCCGCGAGTTTCTGGTAACCCGCCGGCATGAACGGGATGATGTTAGGCCGGCCGGGGGAACGGGGGACGTACCCGAACTTGTACGAGATGATCAGCGCGCCGCCGGCCCCCCGCTCGCCGAAGAACATGAAGGACTGCTGCGCGTCGAGCATCGAGATGCCCAGCAAGGCCCCCGGGTCGAGGGAGCGCAGGAAGTCCACGCTTTCCTCGAAGTCGTTGGCCAGCAGGTGTAGCCTGCGGTTGAAGTAGGAGAAGTATTCCGTCCCGTCCTCGTCCCGCTCCAGCAGGACGCCAGGGAAAAGTTGTTGAAGCATCTCCGGGACGGCGAAGCCGCGCGCCCCCGCGATGGCGGCCGAGTCCGCGTGGAAGCGGGCCTGGCGGTCGTAGAAGGAGTGGTACTCGGGCTGCTGGCGGCGGCGGCTCACGACGACCACCTCGTCGAGGATAAAGACCTTCCGGCCGTTCTCGTAGTAGTAGTTCAGGCCATGCTCGCGGAAGAAGCGTTCCTCGGCGCGCGCCGCCTCCAGCTCGCGGGGCAGGGCGTAGCGCGGGGGGAGGAAGGGGTCGCTGTCGACGGTGACGGAGACGGCCCGGCGGCCGCGCTCGCTGAGGGCCTGCAGCACGAACCGCGTGCTGTCCGGGAAGGCGACGTCGATCATGAAGTTGCCCGCGTCGTCCGTCTCGCCCGTCCGCACGATGCCGCTGGTGGAGAGGAGGATCACGTTGGCCATTTTCGAGCTTTTGCCCCAGAAGTTATCCACCTTTCCCGAGACCACCTGCCCGCGCTCGAGGGGGTAGGGGCGGGCGGGCCTCTCCTCGTTCAGCACGCGGGAGAGGTCGAAACGCCGCCAGCCGTGCGTCATCATGACGAGGTCGAGGTCTTGAACGGCCGACGGGTGGCCGGAGAAGTAGTAGGCGGGGGCGTGGATGTAGCCCTTCAGCTCGGAGGTGAGCAGGAGGCTCGACAGGATGTTGTCCTCGAGGGAATCGACGGGCACCTGGCTATCGTCCGTCACGGCGACGGAGAAGGTGCCCCGCGAGGCCGGGTCGAGGGCGAGGTCCAGCGTCACCCGGTCGCGGGTCGCGTAGACGGCCTTGTCCGTCGAGAGGGTCAGCCGCGGGCGTTCCCGCTTGCAGGCGAAGAAGAGGCGCTCGCTGTAGACCCTTCCCCGGCCGTCGACCAGCAGGACGTGCGCGATGCCCTCCGGGAAGGGGGCCAGCTCCACGCGTCCCCGGAAGAGGCGATCGACCGGCTCGACGCCCATCACGCGGCCGGCGGCGTGGATGAACACGTAGAGGTCGGGCGGGAGGGTGGCCTCGTCGCCCTTGATCACCTGGTAGGTGAGCAGCGAGTCGCTCGTCGAGACGGCGAGGCCCACGCCCGTCGCCGAGGGGGCGGGCAGATCGAGGTAGCGCTCCTCGCCGCCGGGCAGGCGCGCCAGCACGGAGAAGCGGTGGCCGGGCGTGACCGGCACGCGGAATACCCCCATCCCGTCGTGGCGGGAGGAGATCTCGGCGATCATGATCGAGTCCTGGTGCAGCTCGCCCGTGATCTCGACCGGCATCCCGTCCGCGCCGGTGGCCTTGAAGGCGACGTGCTGCCAGTTGCCCGTCAGGAGGGTGCCCCCCTCGGGGAAGAACTGGATGTCCACGTCGCGGGCCAGCCGCGGGACGTGGACGTGCCGCGTGAAGGGCAGCGGGTCGGCGTCCAGGAAGCCGAACTTGACGTGCCTCACCGACGTGTCGACGCGCAGCGTCACCGTCCCGTCCTCGTCGGCGCGCGTCGTCTTCCGCGCGAAGTCGCCCCGCGCCTGGTCCGTCTCGTGCGTGACGAAGACGCGGGAGAAGGGGAGGCCCGCGCCGTCCGTGAAGCGCGTGGACATGAGGTAGCGGCCGGGGCGCTCCTCGCTGTACGTGACCGCGGTCTTGACCCGCGAGTCGCGGGGGTTGATCACCCGGAGGCGCTTCTTGAAGAGGAAGTCCTCGCCCTCGTTCTGCATGTAGTAGCTGTAGCCGCGGAGGCAGTAATCGCCTTGCTGGAGGTTGTCCGGGAGGTCAACGTGGCCGTGGAAGCAGGAGGTGTCGCCGCGTTCCACGATCTTGACGCGCGTCACCAGCGAGTCCCGCCGGTCGACGAGGTCGACGTACATGAAGCGGCTGAAGACGCGGGGACGGTGGTCGCGCGCGTCGACGAGGTAGGCGCGAAACCACACCTTCTCGCCCACCGTGTAGACGCTCTTGTCGGTGTGCAAGTAAACTTTCTCGTGCGGCAGGCCGTACACGTGCGCCGTGAAGCGGGCCAACACGTCCTCCTCGAACGAGGAGATCATCCACGCCCCCGCCAACAACGCGGTCGCGGGGAGCAATAACAAGCATCGTTTCATGTGTTCATTTGTTTTTTCGGAATAATCTTCGCAGCACCCGCGTCATCTCGTCCAGGCTATCGAGCGCCTCGGCGTGGGAGACCGGGTGGAAGAGGCTGATCCCCTCCTCGCCCACGCCCATCTGGATGGGGTAAATCAGCAGGCAATTGTTATGATTGAAATATTTGTTCAGGTAAGAGGGGAGCAGCGCCATGTTCCGGGCGTACGAGGGGTAATTCTTGCGGCTCATGACGATCACCAGGCCGTCGTCCGCCTTCACCTCCCGCGAGACGATCAGGAAATCGTCCCAGTCCGGCAAGTCGTTGAACTCCGCGTCGATCGGTTGCTTGGCGTGCACCCCCTTGAGCACGGTCAACGTGAGGGGGGCGGCGTAAAAGATCATCTTGCTGCCCAGGTTGCGCGACAGGTTCCACACGCGCAGCAGCCAGTACGGGAAACCGACCTCCCGCTCGGCGTGATGCGGGATCACCACGATGTAGCGCTTCACGGTGGAGGAGGGCTGCACCGGGCGGTACACCAGCGTCGTGGTGGCGCACTTCGCCAGCACCTTGTCGATGAGGCGGCCCAGGAGGTGGTCCGTGATCTCTCGCTCGCCGGTCAGGCCCAGCACGAGATCCGTGATCTTGTGTTCCTTCACCGTGTGCTTGATCCCGTTCACCACGTCGTAATCGTAGCGCATCAGGGTGGTCAGGCGGGCGTCCATCGCGGCGGTCATCTTCGCGGCCTTCTCGAGGAGCAGCTTGCCTTCCCGCTCCGCCGTCGCGTCGGAGTTGTCCGAGCGCAGCACGTGTAGCGCCGTCATCGTCGACGTTCCCTTGGCCGTCTTCAGCGAGACCCCCAGGTTCATCAACTCCTCCACGTTCCCGGCGTTGCTCAGCGGGATGAGGATACGCTCGCCCGGGTCGTCGCCGGCCAGGTCATCGTCCCCCGTCATGTCGGCCAGCGCCACGCGTTGCGAGGCGCGCTGCGTGGCGAACGAGGCGATGACGCACGTGCCGAGGATCATCACGATCGTCCCGTTCAAGATGCTGTCGTCCAGCAGGCGGCTGCCGTCCGGCAGGATCACCTGGTAGCCCACCATCACGGCCGCCAGCGTGGCCGCCGCCTGCGAGTTGGTCAGCCCGAAGATCAGGCTACCTTCCGCGGGGGTCAGGTGGAAATTCTTTCGCGCCAGCCACGCCGACACGTACTTCGCCGCGGTCGCCACCACGACCATCACCGCGGCCACCCACAACATGTGCCAGTCGCCGATGAACACGCGGTAATCGACCAGCATCCCCACCCCCACCAGGAATAACGGGATGAAGAGCGCGTTTCCCACGAAACCGATGCGGTTCATGAGCGCCGACGTGTTCGGGATTAGCGCGTTCAGCGTCAGCCCGACGAGGAAGGCCCCGATCACCGCCTCCAACCCGGCCACCTTCGCCAGGAAGGCGCCCAGGAATAATAGCCCCAGCACGAAGATGTATTGGAGCACCTTGTCGTCATAACGCTTGAAAAACCAGCGACAAAAAGCCGGGAACAAGAAAACGATCCCCCCGCAAGCGAACAGCGTGGCAAGCGTCAAGCGGATCCAAAAGAGGCGATCCAGCTCCCCCGTCGACATCCCCACGATCACCGCCAGCACCAGCAGCGCGAGAATGCACGTGACCATCGTCCCACCCACGCTGATCGTCACCGCCCGGTTCTTCGTCACCCCGTACTTGCTCGCGATCGGGTAGGTCAGCAACGTGTTGGAGGCGAACATGCTCGCCAGCAAAATCGAGGTGGGCCACGAGAAATGCAGCAGGTAACGGCCCGCGAGAAGGCCCATGATCATGGGTACCCAAAAGGTGTACATCCCGAAGATAAAGCCCCGGGCGCTGTTTTTCTTGAAATCGGCCATGTTCGTCTCCAATCCCGCCAGGAACATGATGTACAAAAGACCCACCGTCTCGAAAAGCTCGATGCTCTCGCGCTTCATCACGTGAAAGCCAAAAGGCCCCAGCAACGCCCCCGCGATGATCAACCCGATCACGTCCGGGATGTTAAACGACTGCAAGACGATCGGTACCAGCAGGATGACGAACAGCAGCACGGCGAATATCAACACCGGGTCTTCCAGCGGCAACCTGATAGCCGATAAGAGTAAACTTCCCATTCCCATAAACATGCTTTGAAAAACCATACAAAGTTAAAAAAAAATGACCTTGAACGTACATTCAAGGCCATTTTTTCGCGCCCGCGCCCGCTTATTTCACTTCCCACGTCTCCCCGCTGTTCAGCAGGTCGTCCGCGCAACGGATGGGAGAGGTTGCCCTCACGCTGGTAATCTGCGCTTCCAGGGCCTCGTCGTAGGTGTGTCCCTCCACGTCCCGGATCACGCCCAGCGCGACGGGGAATTCCGGCGCCTTCATGTGCACCAGCATCCAGTGCATCGAGGGATTCTCGCAATGCGCGTCGTGCACCAGCAGGTCTGCCTCCGCGACGCCGTCCTTGCCGATCTCCACCACCTGCAATTTTCCCGTCCGGTCCACGACCAGCCCTTTCTCGCGGTTTTTCCCGAAGATCATCGGCTGCCCGTGCCTCAACACCAGTTGGCGGTCTTCCCGGTAGTCCTTGTCGGTGATTGCCGCGTGCACGCCGTCAGCGAAGATCACGCAATTCTGCAACACCTCCACGACGGAAGTCCCCCGGTGCAACACCGCCTCCTTCGTCACCTCGGCGGTGAGCTGGATGCTCGTGTCGATCGACCGCGCGAAAAACTTCCCCTGCGCCCCGATCACCAGCTCGCCGGGGTTAAACGGCATCTCGATCGTCCCGTAGGGCGACGTCTTCGTCTTCGTCCCCAGCTTCGTCGTGGGCGAGTACTGGCCTTTCGTCAGCCCGTAGATCTCGTTGTTGAACACCATCATCGTGATGTCGATATTCCGGCGGATGGCGTGGATAAAATGATTCCCGCCGATCGCCAGCGCGTCGCCGTCCCCGGAGATCTGCAACACGTTCAGCCGCGGGTTAGCGCTCTTCGCGCCGGCGGCGATGGCGGCGGCGCGACCGTGAATCGTGTGAAAACCGTAACAATTCATGTAATACGGGAAACGGGACGAACAACCGATCCCCGAGATCACCGCCCACGACTCGCGCGGGTAGCCCAACTCGGCCATCGCCTTTTGCACGGAGTTGATAATCCCGTGATCGCCGCAACCGGGGCACCAGCGTATCTCCTGATCGCTCTTAAAATCCTTTGCTGTATAATTTTCCATGACTACCTCGTTAAGATCTCGACTATTTTTTCCTTCAGCTCGATCACCGTGAAAGGCAACCCCGCCACCTTGTTATATTGCTCGTAATGGAACCGCGGGAAAAGCCCCCGTGCGTACTGGGCGAACTGGCCCAGGTTCAACTCGCACACGAGGATCGTCTCGAAACGGGCGAACACCTCTTCCGTGTTCGCCGGCAGCGGGTTGATATACGTGAAATGCGCGAGGCTCGCGTCCAGTCCCTCCGCGCGCGCCTCCTCGACGGCCGTGTAGAGGTGGCCGTACGTGCCGCCCCAGCCCACGACCAGCAGCCGACCTTTCGGGCTGCCGATCACCTGCTGCGCCGGGATACTGGCGGCGATCCGCTCCACCTTCGCCTGTCGAAGTTCCGTCATCAACTGGTGATTCTCCGGCACGTAACTGATCTCTCCCGTCACGTTCACCTTCTCCAACCCCCCGATGCGGTGTTCCAGCCCCCGCGTGCCCGGCAGCGCCCACGTCCGGGCCAGCGTCTCCGGGTCGCGGGCGTAAGGCTTGTAATTATCCCCTTCTCTCGCCACGCGCGGGCAAATCGCGGGCAGGTCTTTCATCGCGGGAATCCGCCACGACTGCGCCCCGTTACCCAGGAAGCCGTCCGTCAGCAACACCACCGGCGTCATGTGCTCCACCGCGATCTTCGCCGCGTGGAACGCCGCGTAGAAACATCCCCCCGGCGTGCTGGCGGCAATCACCGGCATGGGAGACTCCCCGTTACGCCCGTACAGCGCCTGCATCAGGTCGGACTGCTCCGTCTTCGTCGGCAAACCCGTGGAGGGGCCGCCGCGCTGCACGTCCACGATCACCAGCGGCAACTCCGCCATCACGGCGAGACCCGCCGCCTCGCCCTTCAACGCCAGACCCGGGCCGGACGTCGTCGTCGCGGCGAGACTACCCGCGTAACTGGCGCCGATCGAGGTGCAAATCCCCGCGATCTCGTCCTCCGCCTGATACGTCTTCACCCCCAGCTCCCGGTGCAGCGCCAGCTCCTGCAGGATATCCGTCGCCGGCGTGATCGGGTAAGAACCGCAAAAGAGCGACAAGCCCGCCTTCTCCGCCGCCGCGATCAAGCCCCAGGCCGTGGCCTTGTTGCCGGTAATCGTGCGATAGCGTCCCGGCGCGATCGCCGCCTCCTTCACGCCGAAATGCACGCCCAGCGCGTGCACGTTGGCCGCATAATTATACCCCGCCTGCAACACCTTCCGGTTTGCCGCGGCCACGTCCAACTTCTTGCTAAACTTCTGGTTCAGCAACGCCTCCGTGTGCTCTAGCGTGCGGTCGAACATCCACAGCGTCATGCCCAGCGCGAACATGTTCTTGCACTTCACGATCGACTTCTGGTCGAGGCCCGAATCCTTTAGCGCCTCCTCCGTCAGCATCGTGATGCGCGTTGCCACCACGTTGTAATCGCTCGTCGCCGGGTCTTCCAGCGGGTCAGACGCGTAGCCCGCTTTCTCTATATTCTTCGCGTTAAACGCGTCCTTGTTCACGATGATCGTCGCGCCCTTCTT
>JAISAV010000245.1 GCA_031266545.1 Odoribacteraceae bacterium
AGCGTGACGGCCATGGGGCGTTGGAGTTGCGAGCCGATGTCGTCACCCCATAAAAGCGGCACCAGGGCCAGAATCGTCGTGAGGCTGGTCATCAGGATCGGTTTCAAGCGGCGCACGCCCCCCTCGTGGATGGCGTCGAGCAGGGGGAGGCCGTCGCGTTGCAGGCGACGGATGGTGTCGATCTTCAAGATGGAGTCGTTAATGACCACCCCGCACATCACGACGATGCCGATCATGGACATCAGGTTAAGCGAGACGCCGGTGACCCACAACAGGATGAACGTGAAGGCGACGTCAAGGGGTATCTCGACCAGGAGGATAAGCGGCAACGTGAGCGACTCGAACTGCGCGGCAAGGATAAAGTAGAGCATCAGGATGGCCACGAATACCACCATCAGCATCTCCCACGCCGTTTCTTCCCCGGCGAAGTAAGCCCCGCCGAAGAGGGTATTCATCCCGCGGGCATTCCCCTCCTCCCGGATAGTCCGGACGATCTGTTGCACGGTGTCACCGGCCCGGTAGACGTTGACGGGCACGACGATCCCCTCCTTGCGCCCGGAAATAACCTTGTAATCCAGCTCCTTGTTCAGGCGGGTGAGGGCCGTCACGGGTATTTCCACCCGGCTGGCGTTGGTGACGGACGTGGATTGCAAGATTTCCCAGATCGTCCGCTCTTCTCCCGCGATCACGATGGGGATATAGCGGTTGCCCGTGTTCAACTTCCCGATGCTCGTCTTGCTGATGTTCTTCTCCAGCGCCCGGATCAAGTTCCCCTGGTCCACCTTGTAGAGCGCCAAGCGATCGGGTAGCAGCTCGATCACGACGCGTTCGGCGGTGGCAGGCTTGTCTAACCGCAGCGACGGCATGCGCGCGTTCAGGCGGTCAATAAACGCGGCGACCGTGTCGAACGGGAGGATTTCCCGCCTGGAATCCCCGCTCAGGTAAGCGATCAGGGGGACGTCGTCGCTCTTGAAAAGTTGCTCAAAGAGGTTCTCCGTCTCGCGAACGTCCACCCTCGCTTCCGGGTAGCGCGCGTTGACGAGATCGCGAATCGCGTCTATCGCCTCGCGGAGCGCTCCCGTTCCCGCGGCGCGCAGGTAGATTTCCATCTCGTTGATCTCCTGCCTTCCCTCGCTTCCCAGGAGAAAAAGTTTTTCTCCCACGCGGCAACTCACCTCCTCGCACGCGGGGCGGACGATGGCCATGATCTCCTCCGCGCGGCGCCTGTTCTCGTCCACGTGGAGGGGGCTGTTCCAGTCCACCGCCACGATCATCTCGTTGGTCGTGACGCGGGGCATGCGTTCCAGGCGGAGGTACCGGAACACGCCTACCCCTACCAATAGCGTGAGGAGACAACCGAGTAAAATCGCGCGACGATGATGAAAAACAACGTGGAAGATCGTGGTGTAGTACTCGTCCAGCTTTTTAATGCTGATTTTTTGCACGAAACGATCCAGCCGTATCTCCTCCGCGCGAGCGAAAAGCAGGTGGAAGACCACCGGGACGACCAGCACGGACACGCCCAACGAGACGAAAAGGCTTATGGACACGGCCAGCGCCTGATCATAAAAGAGCGCCCCCGCGATGCCGCTCAAGAAAACCAGCGGGACGAAAACGGCGCACGTGGTGAGTACCGAGGAGAGCAACGGCGTGATAACCTCGCCGGTTCCCCGCACGCACGCGTCGAAGAGGGAGGCCCCGCGTCGGCGGTGCTGGTGGATGTTGTCGATGACGATGATGGTATTGTCCACCATCATCCCCACGCCGAGGATCAACCCGGAGAGGGAGATCGTGTTGATGGACAACCCCAGCAGGTAGAAAAAAAGGACGCTGATCACCACGGAAACGGGTATGCTGATGGCGATGATCAACGGCGAGCGGGCGTCGCACAGGAAGAAAATCATGGCAAATATGGCCAAGAATATGCCCTGCGCGAGGCTATTACTCAAGTTGTCGATGGAGTAATTCAACAACCGCGCCTGATCCCTCGAGACGACGAACTCGATGCCCGCGTACTCCCGCCGGAACTCGTCGAGCAGCTTGGAGACGTTCTCCTTCATCGCCGACACGCGGGCGCTCGACTGCTTGATAATGGCGAGGGAGAGCGCCTGACGGTCATCGTGCAGGAAGAGGCCCCGCTTGTCCCGCGGGCGGGCGCCCACCTTCGCGATCTCTTTCACCTGTAGCAACCGCCCGTTCACGTTCAGGTAGACCTCTTCCAACTCCCCCGGGGACATGAGCTGGGAGGAAAACTTGATGCCATACTGGTAGTAGCCATCTTTCACCGCGAGGCTTCCCGATATCTGGTTATTATTGTTGATGGCCGCCCGCAACTCCTCTTGCGAGAGCTGCAAGGCCCGCATCTTGCTCTCGTCGGGCAAGATATACAGCTCCGGGGAATAGCCCCCGCTGACGTCCACCATCGCCACGTCCGGCAGTTGTTCCAGTCGCTTTTTCAAAACCGCCCCGGTAAACTCGCAAAATTCCAGAAAACGTTCCTCCGTCACGGCGCCCTCGAGCGCGAGGTTCACGTAGAAGACGGGCAGGTCGGACGTGGAAGCCTTGATGATGGACGGGCGCGTCAGCTCGCGGGGGAGGTTGTTCATCGCCGCGTCCACCTTCTGGTTCACCTCGATAAAAGCGTAGTCAATAGAAGTGCCGTACTCGAAGCGCATGGAGATCGTCCCGTTTCCCTCCTTCGACTCGGTGTGCAGTTCCGTCAGCCGGGGTATTTGTTGCAACTGGCCCCGGAGGGGGGTCGTGATCGTGTGCTCGACCTCGCGCACGGACGCGTCGTCCAGCGTGTAATGCACGGTGATCTCGGGAATGTCAATGTCCGGCATCAACGACACCGGCAGTCGCAACGACGCCGCGATACCCAGCGCGACAAACGCGATCATGCTCATCAGGACGGCCACCGGACGGTGTAAGATGTATTTTATCATAACTCAGGATTTCTTTTTTAATAGCATGACGGGCAAGTAGACCACGAGCACCGGCAACGAGAAAAGCAGCCCGCTCATGGTGCCCACGGCCAGACTCCGCCAAAAGGGATTGATCTCCCCCACCAGAAAGGGGAGAAAACCCAGCAACGTGGAGGTGATCGTGAGAACGACGGGGATAATCTTGGCATGATACGCCCGCAAGTAGGTGGTCGTGCCGGGAGGGCGCTTCTTTCGCGTCTTGATATTATAGTCATTCAGGATATAGAGGACGGCGTTCACCGACAGCCCGCTCAGCAGGATAAAGGCCGCCAGGTACCCCTGGTCGAAACCGTTTCCCCACAACCACGCGCCCAGAAAGCAGCCGATAAACGATATGGGAGCGATGCAGAGCACGATCCACGCCTGCCGCAACGATTCGAGGAGGATGGCGCAAAGAAAAAAGACGATGCCCAGCACCAGCACGATATAAACGATACGCGCGTCGACGCCCCGGATTTTCATCATCGACCGGTACCACGCGTAGGGATCCGCGGTCTTCACGCGGAAACCGACCTCCATCTTGGCGTCCATCTCCTCGATCACGCGCTTCTTGACCCGCTCCGAGAGGGCGTAGGCGCCGATAAAATCGTAGTGCACGGTGACCTCGTACTCCTGATTCTCGCGACGAATGGCCTCGAACGCCCGCGTCTCGACGATCTCCCCCACGTCTTGCAGGCGATAGACCGACTTGTCGCCGCGGAGCGGGCGATTGCGAATATCCCACAGGCTGGCCTCCACCTTGCGCCGCGGGCGGATGGCCACGGGGGTATACGCGTCGTTCAGGTAAGCGCGCGTCGTGGCGTTCCCGCTATAAGTGAGGGAATAGAGATTACTCAAGAGATTCGAGGTATTAGAACCGGCACGCGCCAGCCGCTCCTTGTCCGTCTCCAGCCCGAACTCCTTGACGCGCGGGGTCTCGCGCTCGTGCCCGACGAGGGTATTTTTCACGCGGACGTTTTGCTCCAGCGCCCGCTTGAGATCCTCCGCGTGCAGCAACAACTTCCGGTAGTTATAACCCACTATCTTCAGGCTCTCCCGCCGCGTCTCCTCGCCGGTACGGTTGGAAAAGCCGCGCCCCACGCCCTGCACCTCCGAATCCCCGTTGCCAATCGTGTTGGCATAGCGTATCAACTCGTTTTTGACAAGCTCGGGCGCCCCGCCCTCCTCGTGCGCCTTCTTGAAGAGGATGAGCAGGTTCCCGCGGTTGGCGGAGTTGATCGTGGTGGTAAACGTCTCGATCTCCTCGAAACCGGTCAAAAAATTCTCGAGCAGAACGAAAGCCTCGTTCATCTGCCTGATCGTGGCCCCGTGAGGCATGGTCATGGTCAGCGTCAGGCGGGTACGCTCTTGCTCCCGCGACCCGCCCGCCCGTCCCCGCGCCGCCTCGTCCCCCTCGGCGAAAAGGCGCGACGCGCCGCCGAGCGCCTTGTTCACGTAGGGTTTCATGGCGAGATAGGTCTCGCTGGCGAAGACGGCGTTATAATATTTGCCGTACCATTTCTCCCGCGGCACGTTGTCGGGGAGCAGGAAGAGCGGCAACCCGAAGCCAAGGATCGCGACGGCAAGCAGCCACCTCCGGTAGCGGATCGCGAGGCGAATCTCCGCGCGATAGTACCGGTTAAAGCGCGCCACCCGCCGCAAGGCACGGGCGCGGCGCGCCGGGTCGCGCGCCTTCAGCGGGATCTTCTCCATCAGCGCGGGCACGAAGAAAGCGGCGACGGCAAGCGATATCCCCAGGTTAATGATAATCACGATAGAAAACCCCCACATCTCCTTCATCAGGGAGGCGTCGAGGTTAAAAATGACGGCCAGCGCGCCCATCGTCGTCAGCGTGGCGGCCAGTATGGCGAGGAAGGCCCGCCGGTCGCGATAATGCCGGTAATGGTCGGTCATCACGATCACGCTGTCGATGATGATCGA
>JAISAV010000271.1 GCA_031266545.1 Odoribacteraceae bacterium
AAAAAATCTTGTATCTTCGCGCCATCAAAATAACCGATGGAATTTACCCTTTTAGCAAACGATAGGCATAGCGCCGCCCGGGCCGGGAGGTTGACGACGGCTCACGGCCCCGTGGACACGCCCGTGTTCATGCCGGTCGGCACGGCGGGTACGGTGAAGGCCGTGCACGCGCGGGAGTTGCGGGATGACGCGCGGGCGAGTATCATCCTGGGTAATACCTATCACCTTTACCTGCGCCCCGGCACGGGGGTCTTGCAGGCCGCGGGCGGCTTGCACCGCTTTAGTGGCTGGCAGGGGCCGATCCTCACGGATAGCGGCGGGTTTCAGGTGTTCTCGCTGGCCGGGAACCGGAAGATCACGGAGGAGGGCGTCACGTTTCGCTCGCACGTGGACGGGTCAAAGCACCTGTTTACCCCCGAGAACGTGATGGACACGCAACGGGCCATCGGGGCCGATATCGTGATGGCCTTCGACGAGTGCCCCCCCGGGCAGAGCGATCGCGCCTACGCGCTGGAGTCCCTCGGGCGCACGCGGCGGTGGCTGGAACGCTGCGCGCGGCGGTTTGACGCGACGGGGCCGCTGTA
Source organism: Odoribacteraceae bacterium (assembly GCA_031266545.1). Lineage (GTDB taxonomy): Bacteria > Bacteroidota > Bacteroidia > Bacteroidales > Marinifilaceae > JAIRKS01. The sequence continues at coordinate 585 of JAISAV010000271.1, forward strand.
CGGTCACGAGCAGTCCCTTTTCCCGATCGTGCAGGGGTGCACGTATCCCGACCTGCGGGAGATGGCGGCCGAGCACGCGGCCTCCCTCGACCGCGAGGGGTACGCCATCGGGGGGCTGGCGGTGGGGGAGCCTGCCGGGGTGATGTACGAGATGATCGAGCGGGTCAACCGCGTGTTGCCGGCCGACAAGCCCCGCTACCTGATGGGGGTGGGCACGCCGGAGAATATCCTCGAGGCCATCGCCCTGGGCGTGGACATGTTCGATTGCGTGATGCCCACGCGGAACGGGCGCAACGGGATGCTCTTCACGACCGAGGGGGTGATCAACATCAAGAACAAGAGGTGGGAGACCGATTTCTCCCCGCTGGACCCGGCCCTCCTCTCTTTCGCGGACGGGGATTACAGCAAGGCTTACGTGCACCACCTGTTCAAGTGCGGCGAGATTTTGGGCTTGCAGGCTTGCTCGCTCCATAACCTGTCGTTTTACTCGTGGCTCGTCCGCGAGGCGAGGCGACGGGTCGTGGAGGGGGATTTCGCGACGTGGAAGGATCAAACGATCAAGAGGATAACGACAAGGTTGTAGGCGTGAAGAAACTGGATCTATATATAATAAGGAAGTTCCTCGGGACGTTTTTCTTCTCGCTGGGCCTGATCCTCAGCATCGCGATCGTGTTCGATATTTCCGAGCGGCTGGAAAAGTTCCTCGAGTCGAAGGCGACGGTGATGGATATTATCGTGGATTATTACCTGAATTTCGTGCCCTACTTCGCGAACGTGTTTTCCGCCCTGTTCACGTTTATCTCGGTGATTTTCTTCACGTCCAAGCTGGCTTCTAATAGCGAGATTATCGCGATCCTGAGCACGGGGATTAGTTTCCGGCGCCTCACGCGGCCTTACCTCATGTCGGCGGCGCTGATCGCCACGCTCTCCCTGCTGTTGAGCGCGTTCGTGATCCCTAACGCCAACCGGAAGCGGAATCTTTTTGCCGAGCAGCACCTGAACAGGCGCTACATGAATAACGAGAAGAATATCCACCGGCAGATCGCGCCGGGTACCTACATATACATGTCGAGCCTCTCGCCTTCCACGCCCGTCGGGTTTCATTTCGCGTTGGAGCGATTTAACGGCGACACGCTCGTCAGCAAGTGGACCTCCGATCGCGTCGAGTGGCGGGAGGATCTCAAGAAGTGGCGCGTGTACCGGTGGAAGGTGCGCGAGTTCGCAGGGAATGAACAGAGTTATTACACGGGAGAACAGCTCGATACCACGCTGAATTTCTCGTTCAAGGAGTTCACCGAGGATCCCAAGCGCGTCAAGGAAAACCTGACGCTGCCGCAGTTGAACGAGTATATCGACCGGCAGAAGCTGAGGGGGAGCGCGAACGTGGTGGAATTTCAACTGGAAAAGTACAAGATGTTCGCGAACGCCTTCTCCACGTTTATCCTCACGATGATCGGCGTGTGCATCGCCTCCAAGAAGGTGCGCGGGGGGATGGGTTTTCACCTCGGGGTGGGGCTGACGATCAGCTTTTCCTACATCCTTTTCATGCAGTTTTCTACCGTTTTCGCGACGAACGGGGGGATGAACCCGATGCTGGCCGTGTGGTTGCCCGATATTTTGTTCGCGATCGTCGCGCTGTTCGTCTATCGATTGGCGCCGAAGTGACTTGAATGAAACTTTATTATGAATCCAACGTTATATTGATTGTATTAATTTAAAAATTTGATTTTTTATTATGGAAGAACGTGCAGGCAAACGCCCCCGCATTATCCGGTCCACCGAGAATCGCGACGAGAACCGGTGGAACAGAGAACAGAATCCTGACGACAAGTCAGCGTATCGTCCCGGTCGCCCGGAACGCCCGTATCGCGAGGCGGAGAATCGCGATCGCTACGACGGTTCCCGTGACGGCGACCGTGACAATCGCCGGTATGGCCGTGACGAGAGTTACCCCCGCCGGGATTATAATCGCCGTGATGAGGCCCCCGAGCGGAATTTTAACCGCTATGACGAAGGCCCGGAACGGAATTTTAACCGTCATGACGCGCCCCCTCGCGATTATAACCGCCAGGACGCTCCTCGACGTGATTATGACCGTCACGACGCGCCCCGGCGTGATTATGATCGTCAAGACGCCCCCCGCGGCGGTTACCAAGACCGCGACTCCCGGCCCTATCCCCGCCCGCGCTGGCAGGATCGGGACGATGATCGCTCCCGTGACGATCGGGGCGAGCGCCGGCCTTATCCCCCGCGCTCGTCGTATGACTCTTATCCCCGACCCTATGCCCCTGCCCCGCGACCGCGTTGGAGGGACGCGGACGGGAGTACCGATCAAGACCGCTCGAATGATCGCCGGGATAGTCGCTATTACGACGACCGTCGTCCCGCCTATCGCTCGAATGATCGTCGTGACGATTACCGCCCGCGCCGGGACGACCGGGATGATCGCCCGTACCGCGGTGGCGGCCCTTCCCGCGGGAGGGGTATCGCTCCCGCGCGGAAGAGGATGCCCGATTATTCCTCGAATACTGAGAGCGAGACGACGGAACTGCGCCTGAATCGCTACATCGCCAAGGGCGGGGTTTGTTCCCGTCGCGACGCCGATGGTTTGATACAGGCGGGCCGCGTAAAGGTGAACGACGAGGTCGTGCAACAGGTGGGCACGAAAGTGCAACGCACCGATAAGGTGGAGGTGGATGACGTGCAGATTACCCCCGAGCGGAAGGTTTACCTCCTCCTGAACAAGCCGAAGGATTATGTCACCACGCTCGACGACCCGATGGAGCGCAAGACGGTCATGAAGTTGATCGAGGGCGCTTGCGAGGAGCGGATTTACCCGGTCGGGCGTCTCGATCGCCAGACCACGGGCGTGCTCCTCTTCACCAATG
>JAISAV010000022.1 GCA_031266545.1 Odoribacteraceae bacterium
ACCGTGAATGAAGTCAATATAAAAACTTTTTTTACCTTTGGCACCTGAATTTTATTCTTGAACATGATGGATAGTATAAAAAGAGATTTGCAACGCGGCGTGGAGGTGGAAGTTTGCGCGTATTCGCTGGAATCATGCCTGAATGCCCAGCGAGCGGGCGCCACGCGGGTGGAGTTGTGCGCGGGGATGTATGACGGGGGGACGACCCCGTCGGCGGCGCAAATAGCGATGGCCAGGGAGTTGCTGGCGATCGAGTTGTCCGTGATGATCCGCCCCCGGGGGGGCGATTTTCTTTACAGCGACCTGGAGTTCGAGCAGATGAAGGAGGAGATCCGCTTCGCGAAGTCGCGCGGGGCGGACGGCGTGGTCTTGGGCATCTTGCACGCGGACGGGAGCGTGGACATGGAGCGGACGCGCGAGCTGGTGACGCTTGCCGCGCCGTTACGCGTGACGTTCCATCGCGCTTTTGACATGACGCGGGATCTGGAGCAGGCCTTGGAGGAGGTGATCCGCGCCGGTTGTTATCGCATCCTCACGTCCGGCGGCGCGAACCGGGCCGCGGAGGGGCTTGACGCGTTGCGACGCCTCGTGCGCGGGGCCGCCGGGCGCGTGAAAATCATGGCCGGTAGCGGGGTGAACGCGGCGAATGCCCCCATCTTGGCAAATATAGGCGTGGATGCGGTGCACCTGAGCGGTAAAAGTAGTCGCGATAGCCGGATGGTGTTTCGCAACCCCGCGGTGTCGATGGGAGGGGTGCCGGGCATCCCGGAGTACGCGCATTCCTTTAGTGACGCGGCGAAAATCGAGGCCGTCGTCAAGGCCCTGCAACAAAAAAAGGCCACGCGTTAACGTGGCCTTTTTTCGCGTGGGCGGCGATTAATTGAGCCTGCCGCTCTCCGCGTCTTGAATCATCTTCTCGTTGGCGGTGATGTAGATCTCCACGCGCCGGTTTTGCGCCTTTCCCGCTGCCGTGGCGTTGTCGGCGACCGGCTCGTCGTAGGCCTTGCCGGTGGTGGTGAGGCGGTTTCGGGCGATGCCGTTTTGCACGAGGAAGTCGGCCACGGACTCGGCCCGCTGGCGGGAGATACGCTGGTTGACCTCGTAGGTGCCGGTGTTATCGGTGTGGCCGAAGATGGTGACGTCGGTGTCCGGCGAATTTCTCAGCGACCGGGCGAACTTGTCGAGGTCGTTCTTCGAGGAGGCACTCAGGCTGGTGCCGTTGGTGGGAAAGAGAATGCCGCTCTCGAAGGTGATCTTGATGGCTTGCAGGTTGTTCGCGTCCGTGACGGTTTCGATCCGCGCGTTTTCGAGCGCTTCCAGTTCCTTTTTTTGTTTGTCCATCTTCCTCCCGATCAAAACACCCGTTCCGGCCCCGACGGCCGTGCCGATGGCAGCCCCGATGGCGGCTCCCTTGCCTTTTCCGGCCAAAGCCCCGATACCCGCCCCGAGGAGGGCGCCCGACCCGGCCCCGATGGCGGCGCCTTTTCCCGTGTTGTTCATGCTGGCGCACCCGCCAAAGATGATAGCCGCGCTTAATAGCATGGCGATGATTGAATGCTGTTTCATACTCGTTTATATTTGATATTACCGTTCATTCACGCGAATCACGGTGCAAAAGTAATATCTTGCGCGCATATCTTGGCTAAACGCGTGTTAAATGACGTGAACGTTCAGGACACGGGCATCTCTTCCGTCGCGACGTCCCAGCCGTTGATGGAGATGTTCACGCTCGCGTCAACGTCAACGCGGAAGGTGATGTCGAACGTGCGCGTGGCGCCGAAGTCGATGCCTGCCCCTTGCTCGTTTGCCCGCAGGATCAAGGCGACGAGGTCGCCGGAAAATATGTCGTCAGGCCCTTGCCGGAGCGTCAGGCGGGGAGCGCGTCCGTTGGCCAGCCGGAGCACGTTCATGGAGGTTTTCAGCACGTTGTCGTTGTCGAAACGCGCGGTGGCGATGTAGTGGAACGGCGGCGCGGGCAGGAAGGAGTTATCGAAACGGTAGCGCGTGTTGTCGTCCATCACGGCGACGCGGTAGTCGCTCTCGTTTCTCGCGGCTCCCTCGATTTTGAAGTTGAGCGTGTAGACGTCGTTTTCGAGCGTTATCTCGTATTGGCTTTTCCGGCCCACCTCCACGATGGCCCCGGGGTGTTGCCCGAAGAGGAGGGGCGAGAGGGGGGTATCGCGCAGGGTGTCACCGGCGGACCTCGCCAGCGACATTTCTGCTTCCGCGAAACTGCTCGCGCCCGCGAGGAATTCTCCCGTGACGTACCGGTCGCCCGCGGTCGCCCACGCTACCACGCGGTATTGCCCGCCGGGCACGTCTTGCAGTTCCATGTAGTATCCCGCTTCGAGCGTCGCGTTCTCATCGCTCCAGCATCCCACGAATTTTTCGCCGGTGTCAAAAAGGTAGACGTCGAGCCGCCTGGGGGCCTCCCCCGCTCCCCGCGAGGCCTCCTCTTCCTGAAACGTGAAGTAGAGGCGCAGCGGCGTGGTCGGGCACCTGTCGAGGTTCTCTTTCGTGCAGGATAGGGCGGCGAGGAGGAGAAGTACGAGGCCTATTGTTCGAGTGAATGTGCTTTTCATGTGTTTTTTGTTTTTGAATGATCGTGTTGCTCTCGCGTAGACGGGGAGTGCCACCCGGGTTGGCGGGTGGCACTGCTCGAGGGTGGGATTAGCTCAGCGGGTATTCTTCCTCTTCGTAGGTCCACTCCTCGATGTCGATCGACACCTTGATGTTTGTCGGTTCCCGCACGGTGTCATCGGGGTTCTGCACTTCCGGGGTCGGGGATCCCGGGGGAACGATCAGGGATATTTTAGCGTTGTAGAAGGTGTTACGCTCCACGTTGCTACCTTTCTTGGAGTTGATGAAGGCGTTGTAGTAGCAGTAGCCGCTGGCGTACGTTTCGCTTACCGTCGCGCCGTTCTTGCCGGCGAACGCGTCTGCTTCATCTTGGTCGTCAAAGTAGTAGACTACACCATCTAACATCACTACCCAGAAGTCATCCACGGCGTTCTCGTGTACTTTGATCTTACCGTCTCCGTCCGTGTACACGGAGGGGGCGAATTTCACGCGGATGGAGGCATAGGTGCTCATCTTTTCCAGTGCTTGCTCCGAGGTGTTTTCGGGCACGTACTTGGTGTTCCATGTCAAC
>JAISAV010000161.1 GCA_031266545.1 Odoribacteraceae bacterium
TAACAAAAATTTTCCCGCAACAGGGAGGTCATACTCGAGTTTTTTCGTATCTTTCGCGAAAATTCGAGATCACGATAACGAACGAGAAATATGGAGCGTATGCTGATAGATCAAGATAGCCTGCTCGGGCCTTTCGCCCCCGTCATCGAGGGGCGGCGGGAGCGGGTCGTGCGGGCGGAAAAGGAGGCCACGGGCGAGGCCCGGCGGCTGGCCGACCGGTGCAACTCGTACCTCTATTACGGGCTGCACCGCGTGCCGGGCGGCTGGGTCTTCCGCGAGTGGGCGCCGAACGCGACGGCCGTCTACCTGATCGGGCCGTTCAACGAGTGGCGCGAGCGCCCGGAGCACGCGTTGCGGCGGGTGAACGGGGGCGAGGACTGGGAGATCCGCCTGCCGGCGTCGACGCTGGCGCACGGCACGCTCTACCGGCTGCTGGTGAAGTGGGACGGCGGGAGCGGGGAGCGCCTGCCGACGCACGCGCGGAGGGCCGTGCAGGACGAGTACACGAAGCAGTTCTCGGCGCAGGCGTGGGAGCCGCCGCGGCCTTACCGGATGAAGACGGCGGCGCTCGACGCGGGGGCGCCCCCGTTGATTTACGAGGCGCACGTGGGGATGGCCACGGAGCATCGCCGGGTGTCGACCTTCACGGAGTTTCGCCTGTTCGTGCTGCCGCGGGTCGCCGACCTCGGGTATAATGTCATACAACTGATGGGGATACAGGAGCACCCGTATTACGCCTCCTTCGGCTACCAGGTATCGAACTTCTTCGCCGTGAGTTCCCGTTTCGGCACGCCGGACGAGTTCAAGCAGTTGATCGACGACGCCCACGAGATGGGCATCCGGGTGATCATGGATCTCGTGCACTCCCACGCGGTGAGCAACGAGGAAGAGGGGCTGGGGAGGTTCGATGGATCGACTGACCAGTTCTTTTATCCCGGGCCACGCGGGTGGCACCCGTTGTGGAACTCCCGCTGCTTCGATTACGGGAAGCCGCAGGTGATGAATTTCCTGCTCTCCAACTGCAAGTACTGGCTGGAAGAGTTCAAGCTCGACGGTTTCCGCTTCGACGGGATCACGAGCATGATCTACCTCGACCACGGGATCGAGCGGGACTTCACCGGCTACGAGTTGTATTACGACGGCAACCAAGACGAGAACGCGTTGACGTACCTCGCGCTGGCCAACCGCGTGATCCACCAGGTGAACCCGCTGGCGATCACGATCGCCGAGGACATGAGCGGGATGCCGGGCATGGCCTTTCCCGTGGAGGGGGGCGGCCTCGGTTTCGACTACCGGATGAGCATGGGGGTGCCCGACTACTGGATCAAGCTGATCAAGGAGAGGCGCGACGAGGAGTGGCACGTGGGCGACCTCTTTTACGAGTTGACGAACAAGCGCGTGGAGGAGCGCGCAATCAGCTACGCGGAGAGCCACGACCAGGCGATGGTGGGCGACAAGACGATCTTCTTCCGCCTCGTCGACAAGGAGGTGTACGAGTGCATGAGCGTCTTCGCCGTCAGCCACGTGATCGACCGCGGGATGATGCTCCACAAGATGATCCGGCTCGCGACGCTCGCGACGGCGGGCGACGGGTACCTGAACTTCATGGGCAACGAGTGGGGCCACCCGGAGTGGATCGACTTCCCGCGGGAGGGCAACCGGTGGAGTTACGACCACGCCCGACGGCAGTGGAGCCTCGTGGACGACGACCAGTTGCGCTTCCGCTTCCTCCTCGCGTTTGACCGGGCGATGATCCAGCTGGCGGCCCGGTCGCGCCTGTTCGAGTGGCCGGCGGACCCGCTGCTGCGCGACAACGAGCGGCAGTTGCTGGCCTTCACGCGGGGCGACCTGTTGTTCGCGTTCAACTTCCACCCGTCGCGGTCGTTCGAGGGATACCGCTTCGACGCCCCCCCGGGCAAGTACCGCGTGGTGCTGAACACGGACAGCGTCGCCTTCAACGGCTTCGGCCGGGTGGACGAGTCGGTGGAGTATTTCACCCGCCACGTCTCGCCGGGACGGAGCCAGTTGCAACTCTACCTGCCGGCGCGGTCGGCGATGGTGTTGGAACGGAGTTAATAACAAGGAAATGTGTAAAGATGAAATCATTATTTAGAACAAGAAATCATGGGATGTTTGAAGTTTAACAAAGAGGAGTTAGTCAACCTGGAGTACTCGTTGCAGCGCGAGGTGTTGCTGACGAACCGCGCCGGCGGGTATTGCTCGACGACGATCGTGTGTTGCAACACGCGCAAGTATCATGGCCTGCTGGTGCTGCCCGTGGCGGGGTTTGGCGAGGAAAATCACGTGCTGCTCTCGTCGCTGAGCGAGACGATCGTGCAGCACGAGAAGTCGTTCAACCTCGGGATCCACAAGTACCCCGGCACGTACTACCCGCGCGGGCACAAGTACATCGTCGATTTCAGCTACGAGCCGGTTTTCTCGCTGCTCTACCGGGTGGGGGGCGTGCTGCTGAAGAAAGAGATCGCGATGCCGCACGACGAGGCCCGCGTGATGGTGCGTTACACGCTGCTGGAAGCCCACTCGGACACGCTGCTGCGGTTGAAGCCCTTCCTCGCCTACCGGGGGATACACGACCTGAGCAAGGCGAACCGGATGGCCAACACCCGCCACGAGGCGGTGGCGGGCGGGATTCGCTCGTGCCTCTACTCCGGCTTCCCGCCCCTGCACCTGCAGGCGAGCGGCGACCGCGCCTTCACGCCCGTGCCCGACTGGTACTATAATATAGAGTATAACGAGGAGCGCGCCCGGGGGTACGACTTTCAGGAAGACCTCTTCGTCCCCGGCTATTTCGAGGTCGCCCTCCGCGAGGGGGAGAGCGTCGTCTTCTCCGCCTCGACGCGCGAGGAGGATCCCGCCCGCCTGCACGCGGCGTTTGACGAGGCGATCAAGAAGCGCGCCCCGCGGGATGACTTCGAGAGTTGCCTGCGGTACTCGGCCTCGCAGTTCATCGCGCGCTCCGGGAAGGACACGGAGGTGGCGGCCGGCTACCCGTGGTTCGGGCGCTGGGGACGCGACACGTTTATCGCCCTGCCGGGCATCACGCTGGCCGCCAACGGCGACGCGAAGACGTGCCGGGAGGTGCTCGACACGATGACGCGGCAATTGCAGCACGGGCTGTTCCCGAACATCGGCAAGCCGCCCTACGCGGCCTACAACTCGGTGGACGCCCCCCTGTGGTTCTTCTGGGCCTTGCAGCAGTACGAGGCCGCCACGGGGAAGGATATCTGGAAACTATACGGCGGCAAGATGAAGAGCATCCTCGCGGCCTACTGCGACGGGATCAATCCCGGCATCCGGGTGACGGGCGACGGGCTGGTGTGGGCGGGCCTGCCGGGGAAGGCGCTGACGTGGATGGACGCCGTCGTGGACGGGAAACCGGTCACGCCGCGCGCCGGCCTCGCCGTGGAGATTAACGCCCTTTGGTATAACGCCGTGTGCTACGCCCTGCACCTCGCCGGGCAAGCCGGCGACCAGCGCTTCACGCGGGAGTGGCAGGAGATGCCGGGCAAGATCCGGGAGCATTTCAACGCCACCTTCTGGTACGAGGAGGGCAAGTACCTCGCCGATTACGCGGACGAGGCGGGGCAGAACACGTGGGTGCGCCCGAACCAGGTGTTCGCCTGCTCGCTGGCCTACTCCCCGCTGACGGACGACATGAAGTGGGGGGTGCTCGACGTGATCCGCCGCGAGTTGCTCACGTCGCGGGGCCTGCGCACGCTTTCCCCCCGCGACCCGGCCTACGTCGGCAGTTACGAGGGCGACCAGCGGGCGAGGGACGCGGCCTACCACCAGGGGACGGTGTGGCCGTGGTTGATCGGCGCCTACGTCGAGGCCAACCTGAAGCTCCGGGGGCGGCAGTTCCTCCCGGTGGCCAGGGAGTTGCTGTCGGCGTTCGAGGAGGACATCTCGCTGCACGGGATCTGCTCGATCGCGGAGGTGTACGACGGCAACCCGCCCCGCCGCCCCAACGGCAGCATCTCGCAGGCGTGGAGCGTGGGCGAGGTGTTGCGGGCGCTGGCGCTGGTCAAGGCGCTCGAGGACGCGGGAAAATAGAGAGAAAAAGAAGAAGGGGATGTTGATCTAAATATAAAATGGTATGAAAACAAAAGTTTTAATGTTCGGCTGGGAATTCCCTCCACGCATCTCCGGGGGCCTGGGAACGGCGAGTTACGGGTTGACCAAGGGGCTGGCAAAACACGGGGTGGAAATCCTCTTCGTGATGCCCAAGGCCTGCGGGGAAGAGGATCAGAGCGCGGTAAAAATCATCAACGCGAGCGAAGTGGAGATGATGGACAGTTACGCGACGCGGGAAGAGTACTGGCGATTCGTTCAATTCATCGAGGTGGGATCCAACCTGGTGCCCTACCTCGACCCGGAGGTCTTCGAGCAAGAGGCCTCCGCGGCGATCCGGGATCACGCGGGGGAATCGCGCGTCACGTTCCGGAACAAGTTCCAGTTCTCGGGAAAATACGGGGTCAACCTGATGGAAGAGGTGGCCCGTTACGCGCTGGTGGCGGGGACGATCGCCTCCCAAAACTCGTTCGACGTCATCCACGCGCACGACTGGCTCACCTACGAGGCCGGCATCGTCGCCAAGCGCGTGTCGGGAAAACCGCTGGTGGTGCACGTGCACGCCACGGAGTTCGACCGCAGCGGGGAGGGAAAAATCAACCAGCAAGTGTACGACATCGAGCGCCGCGGGATGCACGCGGCCGACCGCGTGATCGCGGTGAGCAACCTCACGCGGAACATCGTGATCAAGCACTACGGGGTGGCCCCGGAGAAAGTCGTCACCGTGCACAACGCCGTCGACTTCCAGTCGTACAAGGAGGTGACGGTCGAGCGCGGGGTGCCGGAAAAGGTCGTCACCTTCCTCGGGCGGATCACCTACCAGAAAGGGCCGGAGTACTTCATCGAGGCGGCCAACAAGGTGCTGAAACACTACCCGAACGTGCGCTTCGTGATGGCCGGCAGCGGGGACATGCTCAACCGGGCGATCCGCCGCGTGGCCCAGTTAAAGATCGCGACGCACTTCCACTTCACCGGCTTCCTCTCCGGCGACGACGTGCAGCGGATGTTCGCCCAGAGCGACGTCTACGTCATGCCGTCCGTGTCGGAACCCTTCGGCATCTCCCCGCTGGAAGCGATGCGCTCGGGGGTGCCCACCATCATCTCGAAGCAATCCGGCGTCTCGGAGGTGCTGGAAAACTCCATCAAGGTGGACTTCTGGGACGTGGACGCCATGTCGGACGCCATCTACGGCCTGCTGGCCTACCCGGCGCTGGCCCGCGTCACCGGCAAGGCGGGGTTGGAGGAGGTCAACCGCCTGAAATGGGAGAACGCGGCCGAGAAGATCAAGTGCCTGTACTACGAACTCATCCACGCGGAAAATTAATAAACACACTATAACAGTATGAAAAAAACGATTTGTTTCTATTTCCAACTGCACCAGCCCGTGTTGTTGAGAAGGTACCATTTCTTTGATATCGGGAAACGGGGTGACTATTTCGACGAATACGTGAACCGTTCCACGATACGTCGACTGGCCGAGCACTGCTACTTGCCGGCCAACCGCTTGATACTGGAACTGATCGAGCGCCACGGCGGGCGTTTCAAGGTGAGCTACTCCATATCCGGCCTCGCGCTGGAACAATTTGAATGGCACGCCCCCGAGGTGATCGAGAGCTTCAAGGAGCTGGCCGCCACCGGCCGCGTCGAGTTCTTGGCCGAGACCTACGCCCACTCGCTCTCCTCGCTCTCGCCGACGGACGAGTTCGAGCGGCAGGTGAAGCGCCACGCCGACAAGGTGGAAGAGCTGTTCGGACAGCGCCCCGCGACGTTCCGCAACTCCTCCCTGATCTACTCGGACGAGATCGGCGAGCGGGTGTTCAACCTCGGCTACAAGACGATGCTCACGGACGGGGCGAAACACGTCCTCGGCTGGAAAAGCCCGAACTTCGTCTACGCGAGCGCCGCCCGCCCGGGGCTGAACTTGCTGCTGAAAAACTCCCGCCTGAGCGACGACATCACCGTCCGGTTCTCGGACAAGGAGTGGGGCGAGTACCCCCTGACGGCCGACAAGTACGCCCGCTGGCTGCAAGCCGAGGCGGAAGGGCACGAGATCGTCAACCTGTTCATGAACTACGAGACTTTCGGCGAGGACCAGCCCGCGAGCACGGGCATCTTCGACTTCATGCGCTACCTCCCCGAAAAGATATACGCCACCACCGATTTCGAGTATCTCACCCCCCGCGAGGCGGTGGAGAAGCACCGGCCGGTGGCCCCCCTGCAGGTGCCCTATCCCATCTCGTGGACGGACGAGGAACGGGACGTATCCAGTTGGCTGGGCAACGAGTTGCAGGTAAACGCCTTCGAGGAGCTGTATCGCGTGCAGCCGCGCGTCAGGCAACTCGACGACCCGCTCCTGAACGAGGCCTATTGCCGCCTGCAGGCCAGCAACCATTTCTATTACATGTCGACGAAGCTCATCTCGGACGATGATCTCTTCACGCACCGGTCGCCCTACGAGTCTCCCTACGAGGCGTTCATCAACTACATGAACGTCTTGAGCGACTTTCTCATCCGGGTGGACAAGGGCAAATAACACGAATTTCGATAACCTGAAAGTTTAATAATGAACAAGACAAATCTAAAAACCCCGGCTTACCTGTTCGAGGTAAGCTGGGAAGTATGTAACAAAGTGGGGGGGATACACACGGTAGTCGCTACCAAGGCCCTGAGCATGAACAAAATCTTCAAGGACAGTCACGTGCTGGTCGGCCCGGACGTGTGGCGCTACAACGAGCCGAACCCGGAGTTCGCGGAAGACCTGCACCTCTTCAAGTCGTGGCGGGCGCAGCTCGCGCAGGAAGGGTTGCGGGCCAAGGTCGGGCGCTGGAACATCGCCGGCAGTCCCGTCGTCATCCTCGTGGACTTCACCACCTTTATCACGCAGAAAGACAAGATCCTCTCCGCCTTCTGGGAGAAATTCCACCTCGACTCCCTCAAGGGGCAATGGGACTACATCGAGCCATGCCTCTTCGGGTACGCCGCGGGGAAAGTCATCGAGCACTTCATCCGCTACAACCTCTCCGCGCACAAGCCTGTCATCGCCCACTTCCACGAGTGGATGACGGGCAGCGGGTTACTATACCTCAAGCAAGCCGCCCCGAGGGTCGCCACCGTCTTCACCACCCACGCCACCGTCCTCGGCCGCTCCATCGCCGGCAACGGCCTGCCCCTCTACAACGCGATGTCGCACTACAACCCCGCGGAGGTCGCCCTCCGCTTTCAGGTCGAGGCCAAGCAATCGCTCGAGAGCAAGGCGGCGGAGTTCGCCGACTGCTTCACCACCGTCAGCGAGATCACCGCCGTCGAGTGCGCCCACTTCCTGGACAAGCCCGTGGACATGGTCACGCCCAACGGGTTTGAAAACAGCATCGTCCCCTCCGGCGACCAGTACCCCGCCCTGCGCGCGCGGGGACGGGAACGCCTCCTGAGGATCGCGCGGTCGGTGGCCACCACGCCCGTGCCGGACGACGCCCTGCTCGTCGCCATCAGCGGGCGCTACGAGTTTAAAAACAAGGGCATCGACGTCTTCATCGAGGCCATGGGACGCCTCAACCGCGAGAAGAGCAGCGCCCGCGAGGTCGTCGCCTTTATCCTCGTCCCGGCGGGCTACAGGGGCGTCGCCGCCGGTCTCACGCGAAACATCGAAAAACCGTACCAGGCCGCGCCGCTGGCCTCCCCGTACCTCACCCACGAGCTGGTCGACCCCGCGAACGACCCGGTGCTCCGCCTCCTCGGCGAGCAACAACTGCTCAACCAGCCGGAGGATCGCGTGAAGGTCATCTTCGCCCCCTGTTACCTCAACGGCACGGACGGCGTCTTCGACCTCGCCTACTACGACCTCCTCGCGGGCATGGACCTCACCGTCTTCCCCTCCTACTACGAGCCGTGGGGCTACACCCCGCTGGAAAGCCTCGCCTTCAGGGTGCCCACGATCACCACCACGCTCGCCGGCTTCGGCTCGTGGGTCGAGACGCACCACGCCGAGGCGCGCCCCGGCATCGAGATCATCCGCCGGGACGACAACAACAACGACTACGTCGTGCGCGCCATCACCGACAAGGTCAGGGACATGGCCACCCTCACGCCGGACGAGTGGGAGGCCATCCGCGAGAACGCCGCCGGGGTCGCCCGCCTCGCCCTCTGGGAAAACCTCGTCGCCTACTACGAGAAAGCCTACGAGATCGCCCTCCGCGAGGCCAGCCGCGACGCCAAGATCGTCCCCGAGGACAACGAGCAGCTCGCCTACATCGAGAAACAGCACGTCGCGCACGCCCCCAGCTGGGTCAGCATCATCATCCACCGCTCCATCCCCGAGAAGCTCATCGCCCTCGAGGAACTCGCCCACAACCTCTGGTGGAGCTGGAACGAGGAGGCCGTCGCCCTCTTCAAGAACCTCGACCTCAAGCAGTGGATCACCACGCACAACCCCATCGTGCTCCTCGACAAGATCTCCCTCACGCGCTACAAGGAGCTGGAACAAGACCCCGGCTTCGTCGCCCGCCTCGGCGCCGTGCACGCCAAGTTCACCGCCTACATGGCCGCCAAGAACCGGGAACCGGCCCCCTCCATCGCCTACTTCAGCATGGAGTACGGCCTCCACTCCTCCCTCAAGATCTACTCCGGCGGCCTCGGCGTCCTCGCCGGCGACTACCTCAAGGAGGCCAGCGACAAGGGCGTCAAGATCACCGGCGTCGGCCTCCTCTACCGCTACGGCTACTTCACCCAGAAATTCTCCTCCACCGGCAACCAGGAGGCCGAGTACGAGGCCCAGGACTTCTCCAAGATCCCCGTCACCCCCGTCTACGACGGCGAGGGGCGCTGGCTCACCGTCTCCCTCCCCTTCCCCGGCAGGATCCTGTACGCCCGCGTCTGGCGCGTCGACGTCGGCCGCGTCGAGCTGTACCTGCTCGACACCGACTTCGAGGACAACCTCGAGGAAGACCGCTCCGTCACCCACTACCTCTACGGCGGCGACTGGGAGAACCGCCTCAAGCAGGAGATCCTCCTCGGCTTCGGCGGGATACAGGCGCTGCGCCTCCTCGACGTGCGCGCCGACGTCTACCACTGCAACGAGGGGCACGCCGCCTTCGCCGGCATCGCCCGCCTCCGCGAGTACGTCGAGAACGAGGGGCTGCTCTTCGCCGAGGCCCTCGAGATCGTCTGCGCCTCCTCCCTCTTCACCACCCACACGCCCGTCCCGGCCGGGCACGACTCCTTCTCCGAGAACATGCTCCGCGGCTACCTCTCCCACTACCCCGATCGCCTGAAGATCACGTGGGAACAATTCCTCGCCCTCGGCAAGGTGAACGCCCGCGACCCGGAGGAGAAATTCTCCATGAGCTACCTCGCCGCCAACCTCTCGCGCGAGATCAACGGCGTCAGCCGCCTGCACGGGAAGGTCAGCCGCGAGATCTTCAAGAACCTCTGGCCCGGGTACATGCCGGAGGAGCTGCACGTCAGCCACGTCACCAACGGCGTGCACTACGACTCGTGGACGGCCCCCGAGTGGAAGGCCATACACGAGGAGGTCTTCGGCTGCGAGTTCAAGACGCACCACTACGACCTCGCCTGCTTCCAGGGCATCCGCGGCGTGGACGGGCAACGCCTCATGGAGACGCGCGACCTGCTGCGCGGGCGACTCATCCGCCACGTCAAGTACCTGCTCTCGAACGTGCAGGACACCGCCTACTTCACCCCCCGGCAACTCGTCGAGATCAAGGAGACGCTGCGCGAGGACATCCTCACCATCGGCTTCGCGCGGAGGTTTGCCACCTACAAGCGCGCCCACCTGCTCTTCCGCAACCTCGACCGCCTCAACGAGATCGTCAACAACCCCGGCCGCCCCGTCCAGTTCCTCTTCGCCGGGAAGGCGCACCCCGCCGACCAGGCCGGGCAGGATCTCATCAAGCGCATCGTCGAGATCTCCAAGCTCCCGCGCTTCCTCGGCAAGATCCTCTTCGTCCCGGGCTACGACATGCACCTCGCCCGCAGGATGGTGCAGGGCGTCGACGTCTGGATGAACACCCCCACGCGCCCCCTCGAGGCGTCGGGCACCAGCGGCCAGAAGGCCGCCATGAACGGCGTGATGCACTTCAGCGTGCTCGACGGCTGGTGGGTCGAGGGCTACATCCCCGGCGCCGGCTGGGCGCTGCCGATGGAACGCGCGTACGGCAACCAGGAGTTCCAGGACGAGCTGGACGCCGAGGTCATCTATAACATCATCGAGGACGAGATCGCCCCCGCCTTCTACGACCGCCCCGGCGGCGCCTGCCCCCCGGCGTGGGTCGAGTACATCAAGAACACCATCGCCGGCGTGGCCTCCCGCTTCACCTCCAACCGCATGTTGACCGACTACGAGGAGCGCTACTACCGCCCGATGATGAAGCGGCACGCGGGCCTCCTCGCCGACAATTACGCGCTGGCCATCGAGATCGCCGGGTGGAAGAAACGCGTCGCCCGCGAGTGGGAAGGCATCGAGGTGAAAAGCATGGAACTGCCGCCCAAGACGCGGCAGGACATCACGCTCGGAGAATCCTACACCGGCAGCGTCACCCTCGACATCGGCGACCTCCTCCCGGACGAGGTGGGCGTCGAGCTGGTCGTCACCGAGCAAGCGGACGGCCACGTGAAGGTGCTGGAGACGAAGGACTTCTCCCCCGCCTCCTTCGACCGCGGGATCGCCACCTACACGCTGACCCTCACCGCCTCCGAGCCGGGCATCTTCATGCTCGGCATACGCGTCTATCCCAAGAACCCCCTGCTCGCGCACCGGCAAGACCTCGCGCTGGTCAAGTGGCTCTAA
>JAISAV010000180.1 GCA_031266545.1 Odoribacteraceae bacterium
CAGAGCAGAAAGACAAGGGATGACGCTACTATGCCTCCTCGCGGCCCTTTTCGCCCTCCTCCCGGCGATGCCGGGGTACAGGGAAAATCCCCCTTTCTTGCTGGCGCGCGCGGGTAGCCCCGCGTCGTTCGTCCCGCGGGTCGACACGGTGGTCGCGCGCGTCGACACGGCGAGGCCCCCCGCCCGTCGTCCCCCGCGTCGCCCCGTCCCCCTCGAGCTAAACGGCGCCGACAGCCTCGCGCTGGTCAAGATCAGGGGCATCGGCCCCCGCTACGCGTCGCGCATCCTGCGCTACCGCGAGCAACTCGGCGGCTTCCACGACGCCGGCCAGCTAAAAGAACTCCGCTTCACCTACCTCGACATCGACACGCTCCTGCCGCTCTTCACCGTCGACGCCTCCCTCGTCCGCAAGCAGGCGATGGACACGATGACGTTCCGCTCCCTGCTCCGCCACCCCTACCTCGAGTACGAGGACGTCGTCCTGATCTTCAACGCCAAGCGGGCGGCGGGCGACTCCCTATCCTACTCCCTGCTGGAGAGGAAAAAGGTGCTCGTCCCGCGCAAATTAAAAAAGATCAAACCCTACTTTTATTAAAAAACCCTCTGGCAAACAAGCCACAAAAACAGCTTCATCATGAAAAAATTCATCATCATCACGCTCTCCATCCTCGCGTTCGCGGTGGCCACGCTGGTCGCCATCCCCTTCTTCTTCAAGGGCGACATCCTCCGGTTAATCGAGCGCCAGTCCTCCAAATACATCAAGGGGGAACTCGCCATCGGGGACATGAACATCAGCATGTTCAAGAACTTCCCCGACCTCAACGTGACCCTGACCGGCGTCAAGCTCTCCGGCACGGGCGGTGACCCGGCCGACACGCTGCTCTTCGTCCCCCGCTTCGAGGCCTCCGTCAACCTGAAATCGCTCGTCACCGGCGACGAGATCATCATCAACCGCCTCCTGTTGCGAGACGCCCGCCTCTCCCCCCGGGTCAACGCCGCCGGGACGGCCAACTGGGACATCCTCGTGCCCTCTACCCCGGGGCCAGCGCGAGAAGAACCCGCGACCGGCGGCGACCCGTCCGTGCGCCTGAACGGCGTCGTGATCGAGAACCTCGCCGTCGGCTACCGCGACGACCCGGGGTCGCTCCGCGCGGGCGTCAGGAGCCTCTCGCTCGTCGCGCGGGGCAACCTCTCGGGGGGCAACGCCTCGCTCGACTTCGACCTCGGCCTCCGGGGCGCGAGCCTTCAAGTGGAAAACACCACGTGGCTGAACAACATCGACCTCGCCTGCCGGGCGGAGATCGGGGCCGACCCGCGCGCCTCCGCCTTCGACGTCCGGCGCGGCGACCTCTCCCTGAACGACCTGAAGTTAAACCTCGCGGGCAGCGTCGCCCTCCTCGACGACGGCTACCGGCTCGACCTCTCGCTGGACGCGCCCGACACCCGCTTCGAGAGCCTGCTGGCGCTGCTCCCCGGCGACTACCGCTACCTCCTGGACGGCCTCGAGACCACCGGCGAGTTCCGCCTGCACGCCACCGCGCGGGGCGAGTACCGCGAGGGACGCCTCCCCGCCATCGACCTCTCCCTCGGCGTCGCCAACGCCAGCCTGAAATACGCTGAACTGCCGGAAACCGTCGAGGCCATCAACCTCTCCCTGCGCGTCGCGAACCCCGGCGGCAGCGTCGCCGCCACGATCGTCGACCTCGAGAAGCTCGCCTTCCGCGTGGCCGGCAACCCGTTCGAGATGAAAATGACCGTCGAGAATCCCGAAGACCCCCGCTTCAAGGGCGCGGCGCGAGGGGTCATCCACTTCGAGAGCCTCAAAAAAGCCCTGCCCCTCCAGCGCGTCACCATCGGCGGGACGCTCGCGGCAGACCTCGCCCTCGACGGGAAATACGAGGACGTCGCGAAAGAGCGATACGAGAAGATCGCCGCCAGCGGCCACCTCTCCTTCAAGGAGCTGTTCTTCAAGAACGACGACTTCCCCGGCGGCATCGCCATCCCCTCCGGCGAGCTGAACGTCACCCCCGCGCGGCTGGACATCGGCAACCTGCAGGCGAGGATCGGTGCCTCCGACCTCAAGATAGAGGGCCACCTCTCCAACTACCTCCCCTACCTCTTCAGGGGGAAGACGCTCGAGGGCCGCTTCACCCTCGCCTCCTCCCTCCTCGACGTCGACGAGCTGACCGGCAACGCCCCCGCCGACACCGCCGCCGCCGCGCCAGCCGCCGGCGCGGGGATCATCCGCGTGCCGGCCAACGTGCGGCTGGACCTCGACGCCCGCGTGAACAAGCTGCTCTTCGACGGCCTCGTCGTCAAGAACATCAACGGCCACGCGCGGGCCAGCGACGGGATCGCCCACCTGAAAAACCTCGGCATGGAATTGCTGGACGGGAAGATCGTCCTCGACGGCGCCTACAGCACGGTGGACGCCGCGCGCCCGACGGTCGACTTCGCCGTGCGCGCCTCGGACATCGACCTCCACGAGGCATACAACACCTTCTCCTTCATCCGGGAGAGCCTCCCCGTCGCCCTGAATTGCCGCGGGAAGGTCTCCTCCGTCATGCAATTCGCCGCGGCGCTCGACCGGGAGATGGAACCGGTCATCACCACCCTCGACGGGAAGGGCACCCTCTCCGCCTCCGGCATCCTGCTGGACGACAACCCGACGCTCAACACGCTCGCCGCCCTGTTCAACAACGAGGAGATCAGTCGCCTGAGCATCTCCAGCCTGAAGATCGATTTCAAGGTAGACCGCGGCAACATCACCGTCGAGCCTTTCACCACCCGCTTTGCCGGCCAGCCGATGACGATGAGCGGCTCGCAAACCGCCGCCGGGGCGATGAACTACACCCTCTCCGTCAACGTCGACCGCAAGTACTTCGGCAAGGAGATCGAGAAGCTGCTGGCGCCCATCCCCGGGTCGGCCAACATCAAGAACGCGGACATCGACGTGAAGATCGGCGGCACGCTGGACAAGCCCACCGTCACCCCCGACTTCTCCCGGGTACTGAAGACGGTCGAGAAGGCCGCCACCGACGAGCTGAAGAAAAACCTCCAGGACGAGGTGCAGAAGGGGCTGGAAAAGCTCTTCCGCAAGAAGTAACGGCCGGTACACATCGCGATGATTTCACTTCCTCCCGCTTTTGTCCGGCGCGTGACCGGGTTGTTGAAGGACGAGGCCGGGGCGTTTTTCGAGGCGCTGGGGCAACCCGCCCCCGTCTCGGCGCGCCTGAACCCCCGCAAGCCCGTGCCGCGGGAGGCGTTGCCGTTCCTCGACCCGCCCGACGGCCGGGTGCCGTGGTGCGAGCAGGGGTTTTACGCGCGGGAACGCCCGGTGTTCACGCTCGACCCCGCGCTGCACGCCGGCGGGTATTACGTGCAGGAGGCCTCCTCGATGTTCGTGGGGCAAGCGCTGCGCCGCTTCCTCGACGGGCGACCGGCGCGGGTGCTCGACCTGTGCGCGGCGCCGGGGGGCAAGTCGACGCTGGGGCTGGGCCTCCTGCCGGGGGGATCGCTGTGGGTGGCCAACGAGGTGATCCGCCCGCGGGCGGCCGTGCTGAAGGAGAACCTCGTCAAGTGGGGGAGCGACCGGGCGGTGGTCACGTGCGGCGATCCCGCGCGCCTCGCCTCGCTGGCGGGCGCCTTCGACGTGGTGCTGGTGGACGCCCCCTGCTCCGGCGAGGGGATGTTCCGCAAGGACGCCCGCGCCGCCCGGGAATGGGGCGAGGCGCTCGCGCGGGCGTGCGAGGAGCGGCAGAAGCGCCTCTTGCCCGCCGCGTGGGAGTGCCTCGCCCCGGGCGGTTACCTCGTGTATAGCACCTGCACCTACAACCCGGGGGAGAACGAGCGGGTGCTCGAGTGGGCGGCCCGCCAGTTTCACGCCGACCCCGCGGGTATCCCCCACGATTTCGCGGGGATCACGCCCGGCGACTCCCCCCTGCCCTGCTACCGCTTCTACCCGCACAAGACGCGCGGGGAGGGCTTCTTCATCGGCGCCCTCCGCAAGCGGGACGGCCTCCCCTTCTCGCTCCCGGCGCGGGAGGCCCGCGTCCCCCGCGTCGCGCTCCCGCCCGCGGCCCGCGCCCTCGTCGGGGAGGCGGGCGGGTACACCCCCTACCTCGCCGGGGAGACGCTGGGGATCATCCCCTCGCCCCACGCCGCCTTCGTTCAACACCTCGGCTCGCGCGTCGGCCTGCTCTACCGGGGGGTCGAGATCGGGGAAACGGCCGGTGGGAAGTTCAGGCCGTCGCACGCCCTCGCCCTCTGGGACGCCCTCCCGCGGGAGGGGACGCGCGCCCGCGAGGTGGACCTCCCGACCGCCCTCCGCTACCTGAGAAAGGAGGAGATCCGCTTCGACGCCCCGCCCGGCGAGTGGGTGCTCGTCACCTACCGCTCCCTCGCCCTCGGCTGGGTGAAGGCCGTGGGCAATCGCCTGAATAATTATTACCCGAAGGAGTGGCGCGTGCGGATGGACGACGCGCCGCGCGTGGTTTAGGGAATCCCTTTCGAGGTTCGGAGCCTCGGCTTCGACTCTCGGAGACTCGATTCCGATTCTCAAAGCCTCGGTCTCGACTCTCGGAGTCTCGATTTCGATTCTCGGAGTCTCGGTTTTGACTCTCAAAGCCTCGATTTCGACTCTCGGAGCCTCGATTTCGACCCTCAAAGCCTCGGCTTCGACTCTCGGAGTCTCGATTTCGACGTTCAGAAGTCCGATTTCGAGGTTCAAAAGCCCGGACTTGATACTTTAAACCTGAGTTCGGGACAAGCATAGCCCGTTAGGGCTTATATATCAATAGAAAATATTTCCTGCCCGTTCACGAACGCCGTAGGTGTTCAACCCCTGACGGGCATAGCCGTCAGGCTAAGGGCTGAAGGCCCGCCATAACCTAGCCCAATGGCAACGCCTTGGGGTATTGACGTGCACCCCGTGTTGCGCCCTGAAAGGGCAGCATATTGAAAATGAGTATGCTGCCCCTTCAGGGCGCAGAATAGCAAGTCCGATTTTTTACCCAACGCGATGCGTTGGGCTAGGTTATGGCGGGCCTTCAGGCCTTAACCTGACGGCTATGCCCTGACGGGGTTGTGAGGGAGAAAAGGCCGTTTTTCTATTGATATGGATGCCCTACGGGCAACAAATAACCGATTCATCGTGATTTATATCATTTCTTATCCCGAACTCGGGTTAAAAAAGGGCCGCCCCCGTGGAGACGACCCTCGCTATATACAACAAATGAAGTTTTAATCCTTCGGAAGCTCGACTTTGATGCTCGGAAGCTCGTCCAGTAGCTCGGCGATCTTGGCCTTCAGCGCGGCGCCGCGCAGGTTCTTGGCGATGATGAGGTTGTTCTCGTCCAGCAGGACGGTGTGGGGGATGGCGTTAACCATGTAGAGTTTCGCGGGGGCGGCTTGCCAGAACTGCAAGTCGGAGCCGTGCACCCACGTCAGGCCGTCATCGGCGATGGCCTTGATCCACGCTTCCTTGTCCCGATCGAGGGAGACACCGACGATCTCGAGGCCCTTCGGGTGATACTCGTTGTACATGGCCACCACGTTCGGGTTCTCGTTGCGGCACGGGCCGCACCACGAGGCCCAGAAGTCGATCAGCTTCACCTTGGCCTTCACGCCGTGGAGGGTGATCTTCCCGCCGTCGGGGGCGTCCAGCTCGAAGTCCGGGGCGACGCGTCCCACGCTCACGGTCTCCATCTTGACGAGGCGGTCGGCGAGGTTCTTCCCGCTGGTCGTGTTCTTCATCTCGTCGCTCAGCAGGGCGAGGAGGCCGCCGAGCGTCTCGTAATCCGCGCTGTTGGCGGAGGCGACAACGCTATTGAGCGAGGCCAGCGAGTTCGGGTTCGCGGCGATCAACTGGCGTTCCTCGGCCCGCGCTTGTTCCGTGAGGGCTTGATACTCCGCCATGATTTCCGCCATCCGCGTGGTGTCGTTGGCGCCCCGCGCGGTGGTAAAGGCTTGGTTTAATTCCCGCCCCTTCACGTTCAGTCCCCGTTGCACCTCGTTGAACAGCGAGGCCACGCGTTGCGTCTCGCCGCCCCCGGTGATCACGATCCCGTTGTCGATGGCGACCGTGTAGGTCTCGTTCTCGAGGTAGATCGGGATTTGCCCGTTCATCCCCTCGAACACGAGCGAGGCCACTTGCAGCGACGCCACGCTCCCTTGCAGCGTGAAGGCGCCCTCTTCCACCGGCGCGGTGGCGATGGTGTCCCGTTGCCCGGCGTTCGTGACGATCAGGTAGGCCTTGGCGCCTTTCACGCTCTCGATTTTCCCGGTGACGGTGAAACCGTCCCCCGCGCAAAACCCGGAAAACGCGCAGGCGACAAAAACAATTAATGCAAACAATTTTTTCATATACGTACCTTTTTAGTTTTATATCATAACCATATCGGTTATTTAGCGCAACAAAGATAAGTTTATTTACAATATGCGATAACGATCGGCGGGGCTTTCACATTTAATTAACACCGGGCCAGCGGGCGGGCGGGCCGGGAACCCGCCCCTCGTCACGACCACGCCCGCCCACGCCCGCGGGCGTGGCCCGCGTGATTAATATTTTTTTAATGTCTCCTCCGCGCGCGGCGCAGGATGAAAACGAGCAAGATAAAGGCGGCGACGGCGGAAAAGGCGACGAGGACGTCGCCCGCGCCGTCTTCCTCGCGCGCGGGGTCGTCGGCCGGGGTCGCGTCCTCCTTCTTGAGCACCACGCCGCGCTCGTCGCGGGAGACGGCGACCTCGCGGGCGCGGGAGATCGCCGCGCGGTAGGCGGGGGCCGCCGCCCCGGCCCTCGTCGCGATGAAGTCGCGGAGCTTGGCGTTGTCGCAGACGAAGCCGGAGCACGAGGGGAGGAACCGCGTCACCAGCCCGGCGTGCAGCCGCGCGAGTTCCGACAGTCGTTCCTCGCTGGCGTTCCAGTATCCCTTGCGCGCCGTCTCGAGCATCACGGCCGTCATCTCCTCGAGCGCCGCCGGGTTCTCCCGCTCGAAGAACTCGCGCACGCCCAGCCCGAACTTGTCCCGCGCGTAGACGTCGTGGATCTCGTCCCACAGCTCGTCGTCGATCACCGAGGGTTTCATGACGTTCCACCCGTGGGCGTTGCGGACGATCTCGGCGAACTCGCCGGCCGAGGAGGCTTCCCCCTTCATCTTCTCGCGGATGTAGGCGGGGTTGAAGAGCGTGACGCGGGACTCGACGCCGATGGCCTCCTTTAACTCCTGCACGCGGGCGTTGTTCCGGTTGCGGTAGTCGCTGAAGTAGGCGTCGGGATCCTTCCCCGTCACGTGGCGCGCCGCGAGGGTCAGGCCGCCCATGAACTCGTAGACGTGGTCGAGGCTCAGCGCCCCCCACGTGTTGGACTGGCGGGGCTGGATCACCACGTCCACGCGGGAGAGGGCCGCCTCGAAGGCGAAGCGGCGGAAGAGTTCCCACGCTTTCTCGCTGCCGTAGTAGGCGCCCATGTTGTTGAGGTAGGTGGCGGCGATCTCGGACTCGTTTTCCCAGCGGTCGCCGCTCTCGACCATGCCCTGTATGCCCGTCCCGTAGCCGCCGTTGGCGCCGCCGAACACCCGGAAGGCGGAAAGCTCGCGCGCCTCCCTCGGCGACAGGCCGCGCTCCATCAGGAGGCGCTCGGAGGCGACGACGCCGGAGGCGACGAAGTTCTCGTGGAGGTCATCCCCGGCCGCGGCGGCCATCTCCACCGCCCGGTTGACGAGGAAGAGGCGCGAGGCGGCGATGTCCCGCAACTGCCCGGAGGTCTGCACGACGACGTCCACGCGCGGGCGCCCCAGCTCGGCGGAGGGGATCAGGCGCAGGTCGCTGACCCGCCCGAAGGCGTCGCGGACGGGTTCCACGCCCAGCATGTAGAGCACCTGGGCGATCGTGGCGCCGCCCGTCTCGATAAATTCCGAACTCCACAGGGTGTAGCTCACCTCGCGGGGGTAGGCCCCGTCGTGGCGGCGGCGGTAGAGGTCGATCGTGTTCTTGGCCAGTTGCACGCCCTTGTCCCAGGCCGATTCGGAGGGGGTGGCCTCCGCGTTGATCGCGTAGAGGTTGCGGCCCGTGGGCAGCGTGTTCGGGTTCGCCACCGGGTCGCCGCCCGGCGAGGGGGAGGTGTAGCCGCCGGCGAGGGCGTTGAGCAGGGAGCGTAACTCCTCTTCGGGACTCTCCAGCAGGCTCGCGCGGTGGGCCGCGACGTTCTTCAGCGCGCGCTCCACCTCCAGCAGGGCGAGGGCGAGGTTTACCTCTTCCTTTGAAAATTCCGGCCGCGCCGCCCCGCGCGGGTTGCCGCCCGCCATCATCGCCATCATGCCCGACGGGGCTTCCCGCGCGGCGACGATCTCCCGCGCCCGGGCCAGTTCCGCGGCGCTCGCGCCCGTCACGCGGCACACCCGCTCGTCCGTCACCGGCGCCGGGCGCGCGAGCAGCTCGTCCACGAGCCGCCGGGCCGGTTCGAGGTAGGCCCGCGTGAAGAGCGCCCGGTTCTCGGCCTCCCGCGCGCCGGCCTTCCCGCGCGCCCGGTCGAGCGCCAGCATCCCGTAGGCGACGGGGTCGACGGTCATCGCCACCACGGTGGAGGTGACGCGCGCCGCCTCGTACGGCGCGCCCAGCGTGTAGAGCTGGCCCGTGATCTTCTCCGTGGCCAGCTCCTCGGCGAAGTTCTCGACGCGCAGCACGTCTTCTTCCGAGTAGCTCGCGGCGCTGTCCAGTCCCAGCTCGCGGTGGATGCCCAGTTTCATGACCACCTCCTTGACTCCCGCGGCGGCGCGCTCCCGGTCGTTCGCCGGGCGGTTGTTGTAGGTCTTGATCTTCTCCGTCAGCTCGCGGTAGATGCCCCTCACGTCGCTCTCCATGAAGGGCGGGGTGAGGTAGGATTGTAGCCCGGCGTAGGCGCGGCGCTTCGCGATGACCCCCTCGCCCACGTTCGAGATCGTGTAGAGGTAGAAGTGGGGGAGAGGCCCCACGAGGCGGTCGGGCCAGTCGTCGCTGCTCAAGGCGACCTGCGTCTTGGGGGTGAACTCGAGGCTGCCGTGCGTCCCGAAGTGCACCAGCGCGTCGGCCTTGAAGCCGTGGCGCGCCCAGAGGTAGGGGGCGATGTAGGAGGGGGGCGGGGCGGCGTTCGTCCCGTGCACCACCTGAAAGGAGTTGCTGCCGCTACCGGCGGCGGGCTGCGGCAGGAGCGCCACGTTGCCGAATTGCAGGCGGGCGATCCCGAGGCGGCCCGCGTCGTCGGAGAGGTAGGGGCCGGGAAATTCCCCTGCCTCCGCGAGTTTCGCGGGGCGGATCTCCCCCAGCGCCCACGCCTCGTAGGCCTCGCGCGTGATCCATTCGGGGTTGCCTTCCCGCGCGAAGTCGTCCCGCGCGCCCGCCGCGTAGGAGCCAAAGATGGCCCCTTGCCGCATGATCACGCGTTCCAGCGCCCGGTGGTCGTCGGGCAGGCCGTCCAGCCGGTAGCCCTCCGCCTGCATCCGCTTCAGCAGGTTGTACAGGGAGGGGACGACTTCCATGCCCCCGGCCGTCATCGCGCTCTGGCCCGGCCCCTTGAAGTAGAAGATGGCCACGCGCTTCTCGGCGTTCGGCTTGTCGGCCAGCGCGAGGTAAGCCTTGACCGTCCGGACGAAGGTCTCCAGCCGCTCGGGGATGGCGAAGGAGCGCAGCAGCCCCTCCCCGTCCCGGTACTGCGCGAAGAGGGCGAAGGGGCGGATGGCCCCGTCGATCTCCGGCGTCACGACGCTCTGCGAGAGGAAGCCGCCGAGCATGCCCATCGGGTCGGCCTCCCACGTCTCCACGAGGCTGTTGACCGTCAGGGGCGCGAAGA
>JAISAV010000072.1 GCA_031266545.1 Odoribacteraceae bacterium
TGGTTGGCGTCCCGCCCGACCTTTAGCAGGGTGACTTCCCCGGGGAGCGTGACGGCGGCGAGGGCCTCCGCTTGCTGGCTGTTGGGGTTGTAGCGGTAGATCTTGTCGCCCGAGGAGAAATAGATGTCCGTCAGGTAGATCGCCCAGAGGGTATTGGGCGTGAGCAAGGCGGCGTGCTGGAACGGTCGCCGGTACTGGCTCATCACGAATTGCCCGCCGGTGGTGAATCCTAACTCCTCCACGACGCCCGCATTGCTCCCGAGGAAGTAAAAGCCAGTGGGGCCTGACAGGAGGGTGATAAAGTCGAGGTCGATGTGCGCGGGATCCCAGTTCACGGGTGGCCCCGACATGTGCGCGGCCTCGAACATCATCCCCGCAGGCGGGATGAAGGCAACGAGGGCGCGCTTCTCCAAGTCGTACGCCCAGTGGAAGGTGCCACCCGGCTCGATGGCGGTGCGCGGGGCCAGCGTGTAGAAGCCCAGGATCGGCGGCGAGAAGAAGCCGAAGCCGGGCCACTCGTGGTAGCCCTCGAAGCGACCGACGTAGAACTTGCCGTCGGCGACCCCGGCCATCGTCCCGTTATCCAGCGGCACGAAGTACTGCGCGGAGACCTCCCCGTCGGGCACGTCGAAGAAATTCTCCTTGAAGTGGCGGATCTTCACGAGCGTGTTGGCGTCCACCAGCACGCCGGGGTCGTCCCTGTCGGCGCAGATGATCCAGTAGCCCATGTAGAGGCCGTTCAGCAGGTTCGGGTTATACAGTGCGACGATCTGCAGCGGGTCGCGCGGCAGCGTCTCCCCGTCGTTCATCAGTTCGTAGATGCCCTGCCTGACGCTCCCTTCCGGCGGGATAAAGGAGAGGCGCGCGCGTCCCCCGTCGGCGGTCAGCAACACGATCCCCTCGCTGAAGGCGGTGCGGCCGTTGATCGTGAAGTGGTAGAAATACTTCATCCCCGCGCGGTGATCCGTCACGGTAAACGTGGCCATGTACTCCTGCGCCCGGAGGGTGAACAGGATGTCCAGTCGCTCGCCCTCGTAGAGGTGCGAGGTCATCAGCACGGGGTCGCTGATCTCCCACTGGTAGGAGAGCTGGCTCTTGTCGCTGAAGGTGATGGCGGGTTGCACCAGCAGGCGTTCCCCGACGGTCACCGGGTAAACCTCGTCGATCGCGACGACGGGCTGTTCCGGCGCCGTGTAGTCGTAATTCCCCTTGTCGTCGATGCAGGACGCGAGGGCGAGCATGGCCCCGGCGACGATCGCGGCGCGCGAGGCGGTCAAGCATGTGTTTTTCATGTCTCTTGATTTTTACATGTAAATAATGGTCGGGGCGTTGTCATCGTCGAAGAATATGTAGCGGTTGCCCGACGGCCCCATGTTGACCAAGATGCAGGCGACCCGCTTCGCGGGTTTCGCCCGGTCGTAAAACTCGAACATCGTGCCCGGCACCGTCTCCTCGAAGGCGAAGCCGGGGTGTTTCTCCACCCACGAGACGGGGTCGAAGAGGGCGGCCTTGAAGTTCTTGATGTAGTTCAGGGACTGGATCGTCTTCTCGCCCTCGGTGCTGGGGTCGTTCAGGTCGATCGTCCCGGAAGTGCTGATAAAGAGGAAGTGCTTGTTGCGCGAGTAGGCGCCCAGGTCGCTGGCCCACGTGTCCCACCAGCCCGGTTTCTCGAGGCGGTTGGAGAATGAGATGACGGCCGTCGTCAGCGGCAGGCGCGTCGCGAAGTCCGTCGTCTCCACCAGCCGGAAGGCGATCACCAGCGTCGAGTCCAGCAGCAGGGGATCGCTCTTGTAGAGCGTCACCGGCAGCCGGTAAGTGCCGGAGTCCGCCGCCATGACGCGCTCGCCCGCGAACGGCTCGTGGTGCGTCACCGGCAGGGCGGTGGTCAGCGAGGGGATCATCTCCACGGCGAATTTCCTGTCACGCGGTGCACGGTCGCCGGAGATCCTCACCGGCACGTTGACCGTGTAACTCTCCACCTCCGGCGGGTAGGCGAACGAGAAGGTGATCAGGCTTTTCAGCGAGTCGGCGAAGTCGAAATAAATGTTGTCCTTGTCGGCACGATACGCGTAATCGTTCGCGTCATCGCACGCCCCGGCGACGAGCGCCAGCGGCAGGAATAGGTATAAAATAAATGTTTTCATAATCTCTCCTTGTTTAACGATTTCCAAACTCGATCTCGTCGTCCGGCAGGGGGAACGCGTAAATCCCCGCCGGGTCGTGCACGAGGCCCGCCTCGGAGGTGATGCTCCTGTCCAGTCGCTTGTAGGCGTAGAAGGCCTGTCCCTCGGCGAACGTCTCCTTGCGGTACTCCTTGAGCAGCTCCCCCGTGAAATCCGCGGAGGCGCCCACCACGTTCCGGTGCAGGCGGACGGTGTTCAGGTACTCCCACGCCAGCGCCGGGTCGGTCGGGAAGGCGGCCTCGGCGGCGATGTAATACATCTCGCTGAGGCGAATGGCGGGCATCACGAGGAAGTGCTTGTTGCCGACCTCCGCCGTGTTGCGCGCGTATTTCACGATCTGGTACTTCTCGTTGGAGCTTGACATTTTAAACCAGCCGTTGTAGCGGTAGTCGCCTCCGCCCACGCTCTCGGTCTCGTAGATATTTTTCAGGTGCGTGGTGTGGATGAAATAGCCGACGGTCGCGTTGTTATAGCGATCTCGCAGGTTCACCTCGTTGCCCTCGTTATACCACGCGAACACGAGTTCCGGGTACATGATATAATCCTTGTCTCCCGGCTCGGCCAGCAGGAGCGCGGGGTTTACCCACTTGAACTTGTTCGCCCGGATCACCTCGTCGGCCTCTCGCAGGGCGTCGGCGTGGCGTTCCATGCAGAGGTATACCCGCGCCAGCGCGCCGCAGGCGGCGTAGTAATTGAGGCGGTGGCGCCTGTTTTGCAGGAACAGCTCGGGATGGTCTTGCTCCGTGATCGTGTCGCCGTCGGTGTTATAGCCCACCACGTAGGCGGCGTCCCGGATCGGGTCGTTGGCCAGCAGGGCCTTGGCCGCCGTCAGGTCTTCCGCGACGCGGGTCATCACCGCCTCGACGCTCGACAGCGGGGTCACGCGGTTGGAATACGCGGTCACGTAGGGGATCGCCGGCTCGCCGGCCCCCGCCTTGAAGGAGGGGCTGAACAAGCGCAGGATGTCAAAGTGGAGGAACGCCCGCAAGGCCAGCGCCTCGCCCTTGACCAGCTCGTACATCCCCTCGCGGAAGATCTCGCGCCGCTTGTCGACGTGCTCGAGCACGAGGTTGCAGTTGACGATGGCCGCGTAGGCGGCGCCCCAGGCGGTGGCCAGCCGCCACTTGAACATCTCGTCCTTGAGGTCGAAGGCGGCGGTCTTGGCGTACGTGGTGTAATCCTGCGGCTCGTAAGAGTAATTCTGCATCAGGGCGTCCTGCAACTCGACCGTGAAGAGGCCGCCGTAAAACATGTTGTCCGCACAGCGACTGTAGACGCCGTTGATCGCCTCGAAGAATCCCTCCTCGCGCGAGAACAGCTCCTCCGCGCTCACGCTCGCCTCCGGCTGCACGTCCAGCCACTTGTCGCACGAGGCAAGGGAGAGCGATAATAACGCGATATATAACAGGTATTTCATATGGCAATTGTGTTAAAAGGTGGTTTGAATAGAGAAAGTAAAACCCCGGGCGAACGGGTAGTTGATCCCCCGCTCGAGGGCGATCGTGGAGACGCGCCAGAGGTCGTTCGCCGTGACGGCCGCGCGCAGCGTCTCGAGGCCCAAGCGTCTGGCGAGGCGCCGGTCGACGTCGTACGAGAGGTAGAGCGAGCGAAGTTCCAGCAGGTTATCCTTCTGCACGAAGCGCTCCGTGACGCGGGTATTCCCGTGGTCGCGGATGTCCTTGTAGAGGGCCTTGTCCCCCGGTTTCACCCAGCGATTGTCCCACGCCCGGCGATCAAGGTTATAGCGCGGGTCGGCGTTTTCTACCTTGTCGACCAGCGTCTGGTTATACTCGTAACCGCCGAAGCGGGTGTAGAACGAGAGGTTCAGCAGGAAACCCTTGTAGTAGACGCTCCCGCCGAAATAGCCGTCGAGGTCGGGCGTCGCGTCGCGGACGGGCACCACGTCCTTCACGTCCCACTCGTACGTCAGCGTCCCGTCGCGCTTGATAAAAATCTCCTTCCCGTTCTCCGGGTCGATGCCGAGGGAGCGCGCGGCGTAGATCGTGTTCAGGGACTCGTTCTCGTTGTAGCGCACGAGGGGCACGCCCATGGATCCTTGCGCGTCGTCCGCCCGCTCGTTCAGTTTCGTGAGGGCGTTGGAGATCTTCATCAGCGTGTTCGTGTTGTGCACGAAGTTACCGGTGAGCGTGACGGAGAACTTCTCCCGCTTGACGAGATTCCACTTCAAACCGATCTCGAAGCCCTTGTTCAGGATGTTCCCGAGGTTTTCGCGGTAATACGCAAAGCCCGTCGAGGGGGGCAGGGTGACGTCCGTCAGCATGTCCTTCGTCAGCTTGTAATAGTAGCGTCCCGTCAGGTAGAGGCGATCCTCGAACAGGCCGACGTCCGCCCCCGCGTCGTAATTCAGGGTGCGTTGCCACTTCAGGCTGGTATTCCCGTACTGGGTCACCCCCGCGCCCACGCCGGTGGAGTACCATTGGCTTTTATAGTACTGGTAGAGCGTGTTGGCCATGTACGGGGAGAAGGAGACCGACCCGGTCAGCCCGGCGTTGACCTTGAGGCGGAGCTGGCTGATGGCGGGGGCGCGCTTCATGAACTCCTCGCGGTGCAGGTTCCATCCCGCGCCGACGGCCCAGAACGGGGCTACCCGGTTGTCGGCCCCGAACTTCGACGAGCCGTCCGCCCGCACGGAGACGTCCAGCAGGTAGCGATTCCGGTAAGCGTAGTTGAGGCTGAAGAAGAGGCCGAACAACCGCTCCTCGTCCGGGGAGGAGTAGGGGGCGTCGTTCTCGGCGTAGCCCTTGGCGTAGCCGATGTCACTGAAGCGGTCATTGGTAAAGCCGATGGCCGTGAACGATTTGCCGCGACTCTCTCCCGCGCGGATGTTCGCGCCCAGCGCGAGGTTGAAGAAATGCGCGTCGATCGCCCGGCTATATGTCAGCGTGGCGCTACCGTCGGCGTGCCACTCCTTCGAGTCGCTGTAGACGTATCGCCCGCGCTTGGCGAGATCGGCGAAGCTGTAAAAGTAGAACTCGTTGGCGTTGGGCGATGCGAAGTTGTCGCTACTGCTATTCTTCTGCACGAGGCCGAGCAAGCCCCGCAGGCGCAACGCCTCGGTGATGTTCCACTCGATGGAGAAAAGGTCGCTCAGCTCCCAGTACTCCGACTCGCTGAAGCTGCTCAGCGTGGAGTTGTACAGCGGGCTTAGCACCACGTTCTCCCGAATACTGTTTCCGGCGCCTCCCCGGTCGGTCCACGTGTCGACGTTTTGCGCCACGCGCCCGGTCGCGTCGCTCTTCGGGTAGTAGGGATTCATGCGCGCATATTCCGAGAAGCTCCCGTACGGGGAATCCGCGCCCTTCACGCGGGCCACGGAGAGGGTGTTCTTGAACAGCAGCACGCGGTTCATGTCGTACGACAGCTCCACGCCCAGGCCGAGGCGGTCGCGCGCCGACCTCTTCATGACCCCCGGCATGGTCTGGTACTGGCCGCTGATCCCGTAGCGAACGGTCGACGAACCGCCCTCGACGAAAAGGGAATGCTTGTGCCCGAAGGCGTTCTTCACCGGCTGGGCCAGCCAGGCGGTGTTGACGCCGCTCAAGACGTTAAAGAGTTTCCGGTAATACAGCTCCTCCTGCTCGGCCAGCGAGATGCCCGTCGTCTGGTAGACCCCGGCCAGTCGCTCGTACTCCAGCTTCTCCGCGGCCTCCAGCAGGTCGTAGGAGGCGAGGTCGGGGAAACTCGCGTTCAGCTCGTAATTGTACGACACCCGCAACTCTCCCTCCCTGGGCGCGACCGTCGTGATCACCAGCACCCCGTTGGCGGCCCGCGAGCCGTAAATGGCGGTGGCCGCCGCGTCCTTCAACAGGGAGATCGAGGCCACCCGGTTGATGTCCAGGTCGTAGATTTTCTCCACCCCCACCTCGTAACCGTCGAGGATAAACGTGGGCAGGTTGACGGAACTGTTGATGTTATCGCGCCGGAGCACCTCGCCGCCCGCCCCCGTCGGCACGGAGGAGGCGCCGCGCACGTTGATGTTCGGCATGTTGTTGGGGTCAGACCCCGCGAGGTTGTCCTGCAGCACCCTGAACGAGGGGTCGAACGCCTCGATCGCCCGCGCGAGGTTGTTCGGGTTCACCCGCTTCAGCTCCTCCCCCGGGACGACGACGGCTGCGCCCGTGAAGTTGTCCCGCCGGCGGTTGAAGTAACCGAAGGCCACCACCTCTTCCAGCGCGATCTCCGCGGCGACGAGGGTGACCTCGTAGCGGGTGACGCCCGCCTTCAGGGGCACCTCCCGCGTCTCCATCCCCACGAAGGAGACCTGCAAGACGATCTCCCCGCCCGTCATCGTCACCATCATCGTGAAGCGTCCCTCCCGGTCCGCGGCCGTGCCCGCGGCCTGGTTCTTGATCCTTACCGTGGCCCCCGGGAGCGGCAGGCCATCCTTGTCCGTCACCCGGCCCTCGATCCTCACGGGGTTACCCTCCTGCGGCGCCCGCCCGGGGGCGAGCAGCACCTGCCGCTCCACGATCTTGTAGGAGAGTCCCGTGGACGCGAAGAGCCGCGTCAAGAGTTGTTCAAGCGTCGCGGCGTCCACCTTCAGGCTCACGCGCTGGCGCAGCGTCCCCGCCACGCTCTCCGAGAAGAGGAAGGCGCGGCCGCTCTCCGCCTCGATGGCCGAGAGGATGTCCGAGATTAACTCGTCTTGGAAGTCAAACGTGAAGCGCTCCTCCTGCGACGTCGCCGCCGGGGAAAACGCGAGTGACAACCAGACCATGCAGAGAAGTGTCATCTTTTTCATACTGTTTCGTGTCAATGATATTTAAGTCAGGATTTATTTCTCGTCGTGCATTATCACGATCCCGTTTTCTCTCACCTCGTAGCGTAGCGGCGCGATGACCGTGATGTTATCCAGCACCGTCGACAGGTCGTCAAACAGCACCAGCTTGCCCGTCAACCGCACCCCGTCCATCCCCTCGTGCTCGATCGGCACCCCGTAGTAGCGCGAGAGGGAGGCCAGCACGAGGGAGAGGGGACGACCTGTGAACTGCAACACGCCATCCTTCCACGAGGTGTACTCCGACGGCTGCACGGTCTCCACGCGGGAGCGGCCGCAGGACAGGACGAAACGCTCGGAGGGACGCAGGACGACGGGCGCCCCGGCGGGCGAGGAGACGGAGACCGATCCCTCGACCAGCACCACCGACTGCTCCTCCTCCCCCGGGTAGGCCGTGACGTTGAAGCTCGTCCCCAGCACGCTCACCGAGAAGAGCGGCGCATGCAGGACGAACGGGCGCGCGGAGTCGCGGGCCACGCGGAGGTAGATCTCCCCGCTCGCCCGTATCTCCCGCCGCTCGCCCGTGAAAGCGACGGGGAACTCGATCGTCGTGCGGGCGTTCACCCACGCCCGGCTCCCGTCGGGGAGCGTCAGCGACGCGTGCCGCCCCTCCGGCACGACCAGCCGGTTGACGGGCGCGTCGCCCGGGGGGATCTCGACGCACGGTTCTTTCTCCTCCTCCTCCCTCACCGTGATCGTGCCGTCCGCGGCGTAGGCGATCTCCGCGTTACTCTCCAGTTCCACGACCCGCGTGTCAGCCAGCACGAGTTGAATCTTCCGCTCCCGCGCGCAGGCGACCATCTCCTCCAGCCCCGTCTCGCGATCCTCCCCGGTGAAGAACGCGAGGAGGATCACCGCGAGCGCACACGCCGCCGCCGGGATCGTCCACGCGATCCTCGCCAGCCGCCGCCGCCGCGCCGAGGCCGCGAGGCGTTCCCGCCCCCGTCGCGCCTCCTCGCCCGTGAAGGCGCGGGGGTTGAAGCGCGCGGAATCCACGATGCGGGCGGCCGCGTCAATATCTTCCCGCTTTTCGGGATGCTCCTCCCGGAATCTCTCCCAGAAGGCCCCGGCCACGGGGTCGCCCAGTATCCTCCACGTCAGGAAATAGTGATCCGTGGAAAACATGGAGGCGCCGTACGTTGAATACTTTTTGCATATCATGCATAAAAGACAATGTCGCCGCGTTTTTGTCCCCAGCGGGCGGGCAAAAAATTACAGGCCGAAGAACAGCACCAGCAGCGGGTACCGTTCCCTGATCGTGATGATCGCGCGGGAAACCAGCTTCCGGGCGC
The DNA here is from genome assembly GCA_031266545.1 of Odoribacteraceae bacterium. Lineage (GTDB taxonomy): Bacteria > Bacteroidota > Bacteroidia > Bacteroidales > Marinifilaceae > JAIRKS01. The sequence continues at coordinate 8,274 of JAISAV010000072.1, forward strand.
CGTGCGGGGAGAGGTTCAGGAGGGCGGCGATCTCGTCGTATTCAAACTCGTGGATGAAGCGCAGGTAAATCGCCTCGCGTTGCCGGGCGGTCAGCTCGCCCAGGTAGCGCTCGATCTCGCGGGCGACGCGGGCGCGCTCCTCCTCCTCGATCAACTCGTCCACCACGGAGACCTCGATGGAGAACTCCTGCCCGCGGGGATCGAGTTCCACCTCCCGCGCGCCGGACTTCCGGCTGTTGACCAGCCTGTTTCTCAGCGCTCGGAAGAGGTAAGACTTGGCCTCCCGCACGCCGCGCAACAGGGCGGGATCCGCGTAAAGCTTGTAAAACGTGTCGTGAATGGCGTCCTTCAGCGTCTCCCGGTCGAAGCCCAGCCCCGTCCCGTAGGAGAGCAACGCGTCCGCGTAGCGCGTGTAGACGTCGCCGAAAGCCTCCCGCTCCCCGCGCGCGAAGGCCTCCCAGAGGAGCCGCTCCTCCTCGCCTAAATCCTTGTAACTGACAAATCGTTTCATGTTCAAATTAATAGTCCCGGTTCCCGCGGGCAAAGATATGGATTTAAATTACGAATTACGAATTACGAATTACGAGAAACTTTTCATTCGTGATTCGTCGCGATAACGGCGTCACG
>JAISAV010000116.1 GCA_031266545.1 Odoribacteraceae bacterium
CTTGTGGGCGTCGTACTGCTGGCGGAACTTGTTCCCGGCGGCTTGTATGTCCCACTGGTAGCGCCGGGCGAAGTTGACGACGGCCTCGTACTTGTTCGCGAGGGCCGCGCTGTTGTCGAGGTAGTCTCGCTGGATGTTCTCGCGCGATTCGGTGGCGAGGAGGCGGATCCAGTCGGCGAAGTCCGAGCGGAAGTCCCGGGAGCCGCCCCCGGAGAGGTAGCCGCCGGTGTTCATGAGTTCCTCGATGGCGGCGTCGTACTTGGCCACGTCGTAGTCGGAGTAGTAGGCGTTGAGGATCTGGTCGTATGCCTTGCCGTTGTCGTATGCCTTGCCGGCGGCGACGAACTCGGCGACGGGTTCTTCCAGGCGGGCGGTGATGGAGGTGGCGATGAGGCGCCAGACGCCGGTGGCCAGCGTGGAATCCTGGTAGTAGTAGTTGGCGGGGTCGGCCACGGGAGCGGTGTTGGCGGGGTCGTTCGGCCAGGAGATGATGAGGCGGCTCCGTCCCAGGAGCTTGAGCGGGTAGATCCAGTAGCTGGCCCCGTACGTCTTCACGTAGAAGATCTCGAGCGGGAAGAAGGCCCTGGTGAACTCCCTGGAGACGTTGGAGAGGAGGGCGGAGGAGTAGGCGTAGACCTCGTGCAGGCGCCCCTCGTCGAGGTTTTCCGCACCGTACCGCCGCACGGTGGCGTCTACCTCGAGGATGCCGTTCGTGATTTCTTGCACGCTGGCGAAGCGGGTGCGCACCCACACGCCGTAGTCGTCGAAGATTTGCCGCGCTTCCGGGGCGGCGTCCGCCCCGGGGGTGAACATGTCGAGGATTCCCAGGTTGTCGGAGGCCACGGGGTGGCTCTCGTCGCTGCAGCCACCGGCGAGGAGGGCGGCGATGATGGTCAATTGTATTGCTATATGTTTCATGGTGTGGTTTGTTTATCTCGGGTTTAAGGGCATGTTGGGGCTATTCTCTTGCTCGGAGGCGGGGATTTGCAGGACGTAGCGCGGGTCTCCCGGCTCGAGGGTGTAGATGGTGGCGTCCTTGTAGACGTGCACGACGCGTTCCGCCTTGCCGAGGCGGCGGAGGTCGAACCAGCGCAGCCCGCCGTCGAAGGCGAGTTCGAGGCGGCGTTCCTCGAGGACGCGGCGGAGGAGTTGCTCGCCGGTGAAGTCGTCGGCGAGGAGGGGAGTGAAGGTGCCTCGCTTGTAGCGGGTGACGAGCAGGCGGTTGAGGTCATCGACGGCGCCCTGCTTGTCGTCTTGCCGGGCGCGTGCCTCGGCGCGGGTGACGTATGCCTCGCTGACCTTGAAGCCGATGTAGTAGGAGTATTTCTCCTGCGTGGCGAACATGCGGTAGACGGTGGGGCCGTTCTGCAGTTTTTCGGAGTCGAGGAGGGGGAAGGCGTCGAAGATGTAGCGGCGGTAGTCGCGCGTGGAGTCCTCCGGGAAGCGGTAGCAGAGGTCGAGGAGTTCCTGCGCGGGCTTGAAGGGGTAGGAGCTGTAGTAGTAGATGTTGTTGTTCGCCCGCCCGCCGACGAAGAAGAGTACCTCGTTCTTGTAGTCGGTGTCGATGAAGCCGGTGTTGCCGAAGAAGGCCTGGTTGCCGCGTGCGTCGACGTGCGCCTGCACGGAGTTCATGTCGCTTAGCACCTTGGTGTTGATGACGTCGGTGGCCGTCTCGATGGCCTCGTCGTACCTCCGCGTGAAGAGGTATACCCTGCTCTTGAGGGCCTGCAGGGAGGTGTAGTCGAAGCGGTAGGGGCTGACGCCGGTTTTCCCGGCGAGGTCGCGCGTGGCGGCCTCGAGGTCGGCGTCGATTTGTTCCCAGACTTTCCCGACGGGCACGCGGGTGTTGTCTTGCGTGTTCTGGTGCACGTCCTCGGCGGAGAGGGGCATCGGGACGCCGGGCATGTCGAGGTTTTGCTCGTCCCACGGCTCGGCGTAGAGGTTGACGAGGTAGAAGTAGCAGTAGGCCCTGAGGGCGTGCGCCTCGCCGCGCACGGTCTCGAAGAGGTTTTTCTCCTCGGGGGCGGGCTGGCGGTCGCGGAAGTTGTCGAGCACGGTGTTGGCGTAGTAGATGGAGCTGTACAACTGGTTCCAGTAGGCGTCCTCGGCGCCGGCCAGCTGGTGCGTGGCCGCCCACACGAACCAGGGTTCGAGGGCGGCTTCCGGCGCGCGGCCGGAGTTGAGGTTGGCGTAGACGTTGTCGGTGGCCAGTTCCGTGCGCGTGAAGAAGTCGACGCGCGGGTAGCCGCCCAGCAGGATGGACTCGTAGTCCGCCACGCTGACCGGCACCATGCGGTTGACCGGCTGTATGTCGAGCAGGTCGCAGGCGGCGCACAGGGCGATGAGCGGGAGTGATAGCAGGTAATGTATTTTTTTCATCGTGTTTATTTTTTAGAATTGTACGTTGATGGAGAAGGAATAGGAGCGCGTCAGCGGCAGGTAGGTGTTGCCGAAGGAGACGTTGGAGCTGTTCGTGGCGGAGTATCGCATGACGGCGCCGGTGGCCTCGGGGTCTTGTCCCTTGAGGCGCGAGGTGTGCCACGCGTGGAGGTTGTAGCCCTGCACCATGAAGCGGATGTTTTGCACGCCGCGGGCGCGCATGCTTTCCGAGAACCAGTCGTAGGCGAGCGAGAGGTTTTGCAGGCGGACGAAGTTGCCTTTTACCGTGCGCAGGTCGCTGTTGTCGTACATCTGGGAGTTGGAGGGGTAGGGGTACGAGATGTCCATGTCCCAGGGGTCTACCTCGAGGACGGGGACGTCGGTCTGGTCGCCGGCTTGCCGCCAGCGGGAGGCAAATTCCCGGGAGAGGTTCTGCGCCGGCTCCGGGAAGCCGTAGGCGTAGCTGGCCGAGAGGTTGCGCAGGCGGATCACGTTGCCGAAGCTGCCGACGAGGAGGGCGGAGAGGGTGAAGTTCTTGTAGTAAACGGCGTTCGTGAGGCCTCCCTGCCACGCGGGCATCGTGCTCCCGGAGTAGACGAGGGCGTCGATGTCGTTCATGCCGGTGAGGACGGTGGCGCGTTCCTCGTGCTGGTTCCCCGCGGCGTCCGTCACGACGTTGGTCTTGCCGTTGTAGAAGGCGGCGCGTCCCTGTTCGTTGAGGCCGGCGAACTCGTATGACCACAGCCCGTTCACGGGTTTCCCGATGACGGCGGAGGTGGCGTAGTTGGCGCGTTGGGCGTTGGTCAGCAGGGAGTAGGTGGGCTGGGAGTAGACGTCGAGCACCTCGTTGTGGTTATACCCGGCGGTGAGTTGCGAGGTCCAGCGGAGGCTCTTGGTGTCGACGTTGATGGTGTTCAGGGAGAATTCCCAGCCGCGGTTCAGGAGGGATGCCCAGTTGACCTGTATGCTGGAGAATCCCGACACGCGCGAGACTTGCTTGTTGCCCAGCATGTCGACGCCTTTCTTGCGGTAGTACTCGATGACGCCCTTGACGCGGTGGTCGAGGAGGCCGAACTCGACGGCGGCGTTGAGCGAGATGTTTTTCTCCCACTTCAGGTTGGGGTTCTTGGGGGCGCCGATGGTGAGGTAGTTCTCGTTTTTCTCGGGGTCGACCTTGCCGATGGTGGCCACGAGGCTGGAGTAGGCCTGGGAGGCGACGTTTCCCTGCGTGCCGTAGGAGGCGCGGAGGGTGAGGTAGTCGAGCCACTCCTCCCGGGCGAGGAATTTTTCTTCTTTCACCTGGTAGTTGGCGCCGACGGCCCAGAGGGGCTGGAAGAGGTCGTTCGTCTTGATGCCGAAGCGGTTAGAGCCGTCCACGCGGGCGTTGAGGCTGACGGTGTAGCGGTTCAGGTAGGAGTAGCCGGCCGTGCCGTACCAGGAGATGGCGGCGGTCTTGTTGAGGTCTTGCGACCAGACGGGGCGGCCGTTGTACTGGAATAGCTCGTATTGCGGCACTTGCTGGTGCCCACGGTCGTGCGCGTAGCCGTATATTTCGGTGGTTTCGTCCTCGTACCGCGACTCGCGGATCTCCTGCCCGATCATCGCGTCCACGCGGTGGTCAGCGGCGATGGTCTGCATGTAAGCCAGCTGGTTGCGGAAGGTGATGGAGGAGTTGTTGCTGCTCCTCACCTTGCGGTAACCGCCGTCGAGCCAGATGGGTTGCGCGGTGTAGTCCACGATCTGGTACATGTCCTTTTTCCGCGCGCGGACGAAGTAGCTCTCCTCCGTGGCCACGTCCTCCTCGGTGGTGTTCTGCTTGGCGAAGGAGAAGAGGGAGGCGAAGGTGAGGGCGGGGATCGGGCGCCACTCGAGGTCGATCGTGCCTTTCATCCCGAAGCTCTTGGCGCCGCGCCAGGCCTGGTCGCGGTTCTCGAGGAAGTTAAATTTCAGGTCGTTGATGTACATGTAATTGAATTCGCCGTCCTCGTTGTAGGCGTTGTGGGCGCGCGTGGTGTAGATGGCCCACTCGTAGGGGTTTTCCCGGGAATCCTGCGCGAAGAAGCTCTTGTTGCCGCGCGTGTTGATGTCGAGGATGCCGCCCACGCGGAGGTTGTCGCGGAGGCGGGTGTATACCTTCGCGGAGCCGGTGTAGGTCTGCATGCCCACCTTCCGGGCGGTGGCCTGCTCGTCGGTGTAGCTGCCAGAGAGGTAGAAGGTCGTCTTGTCCGTGCCGCCGGAGATGCTGAGGCTGTGGCGGTGCGTGACGGCGTCGCGGAAGAGGTGCTTGAACCAGTCGGTGTTCACCTCCTCGAGCTGCTTGACCTTGGCCTCGAATTGCTGCCAGGTGATCTTGCGATCCTGCACGTCGATGAAGTAGCGCTCGAAGTCGGTGACCGTGCCGTATTGCCCGGCGCCCGCGGAGGTGGCGCCGAAGACGCCCTTGCGGATCATCTCCATGTTGACGTCGACGCGTTCCTTCGAGTTCATCATGTGGGCGTTTTCCAGCCGGGGACGCTCGCCGACGGTGATGCTGCCGGTGTAGTTGATCTTCGTCTTGCCGGCGTCGCCTTTCTTCGACGTGATCACGATCACGCCGTTGGCCGCCCGCGTGCCGTAGATGGCCGTCGCCGCCGCGTCCTTGAGGACGTTGATCGACTCGATGTCGTCGACGTTCACGCCGCCGACGCCGGAGGCGATGAGGTTGCGGTTGTTCAGGATGTCATCCGGGGTGGCGTTCACCGGGTCGTCGAGGATGATCCCGTCCACCACCCACAGGGGCTGCACGTTGCCGCTGAGCGTGGAGGTGCCGCGGATGCGGATCTGCGGCACGGCGCCGGGGGCGCCGGAGGTGCTCATGATCGTCATGCCGGCCACCTGGCCTTGCAGCAATTTGTCGATGTTGGGCTGGTTGATGCCCTTCAGCGATTCCATGTTTACCTGGCTGATGGCCGAGGTGAGCTTGCGGCGCTCGATGCGCTGGTAGCCGGTCACCACCACCTCGTCCATCTCGCTGATCTCGTCCTCTAGCGTCACGTCGAGGGTGGGTTGCCCCGTGAAGGTGATCTCCTTTTTCTTCATCCCGATGAACGAGAAGACGAGCACGGCGCCCCGTCCCACGCCCAGCTGGAATTTTCCCTGGTTGTCCGTGGAGGTGCCGCCGGTCGTCCCCTTCACGAGGATGGTCGCGCCCGGCAGCGGGTTACCGCTCGCGTCGGTCACCTTGCCGCTCACGATGGCGATCCCGGCCTGCGGGACGGGGCTGGCGCTCTTCACGATGAGGATGAACTCCCCGTTCGTCTCGTACCCCAGCCCGCGGGGCGCGAGCGTCTCTTTCAAGACCTCTTCCAGCGTGGTGTTGGTGTAATCCACCTTGACCTTGGCGGTGTTGTCCAGCATGCTGTTGTTGTACATCACGATGCAGCCGGTCTGCTCGCGGATCTCCTCGAACAGTTGGCGGTAGGTGATCTCGGCCGGGCGTAGCGTGAGCCGGTGTTGCGAGAAGCCGGTGGCGTGGCTTCCCAGCACGAAGAATAAAACGAGAGAGATCGTGAGTCGCGTGATCACGAGCGTTCTTTTCACGCCGTCTCCCAGCGTGATGGTAGTTCGAAATAGTCTTTCTTTCATACGTTGTCGTTTTGTGTGATTATGTTTGGTACGGCAGGATGCCGCGTTTAAATTTTTTACGCGTTACAGGTCGTGAACCTCGATGGTCGCGCCCTTGATCTCGAAGCGCACGTTGGAGGTCTTTTCGATGAAGTCGAGCATGAATTGCAGGTTGTTGTCCCGTTTCACCGCGCCGGTGAACGTCCGCGAGCGCGCGGGCGGGGAGACGAACACGAAATCCACGTTGTACCAGCGGCCGAGCCGCGTGCACAGTTCTTCGAGGTTCATCCCGTCAAAATCGAATAAACCCGCCCGCCACGAGGTATAGTAGGCGCGGTTAACCGCGTGCTTGGTCGTTTCCAGCGAGGCGTTGTCCACCCGCGCCTGTTCGCCCGGCAGCAAGGCCAGCGTCGCGTCCCCGGCGTTCACCGTCACCTTCCCGCTGGCCAGCGTGATTTCGGTCACCCGTTCGCCCGGGTAGGCCATCACGTTAAACGACGTCCCCGTCACGCGGGTGGTGGTGGTCGCCGTGTGCACGATGAAAGGACGCTCGCTATCCTTGGCCACCTCGAGGAAGATCTCCCCGTCCATGAATATCTCCCGCGTTCTCCCCTCGAAAACCACCGGGTAGCGCACGCTGGTCTCGGCGTTTAACCATGCCCGCGTGCCGTCCGAGAAGGTCATCAGGTAGATTCCCCCGCGGGGCACGACCAGCGTGTTGTACTCCACCCGCGCGGGAGACGATGCCTCCAACGAGCGGTAGGTCAGGCCTGACGACGAGTCGTCCTCCGCCCGTGCGTATCCCACGTCGACGACGCTCCCCGGCGAGAGTGTCACGGCCGTGCCGTCGTTCAGGATTAACGTGGCCTTGCGGGCGCCCCCCTGCACGAGTTCGGTGGACAACGCGGGAAGTTCCCGTGCCCCATTCGGCCACGCGAGCCACCCGATACCCACCGTCAGGAGCACGGCGGCGGCCGCGCTTGACAGGTACCACGGTTGCCGCGACGGCCGCGCCTTGCCGGTAAAAATGCGGCGTCGGGCTTGTCGCTCGTTAATCTCGCGCCATGCCCCGGCGTAGTTCAGGCGGTAGTACTCCGCGCAAAAGCGCTCGTATGCCGCCCGGTTTTCCTCGCTCTCGTCGATCCACGCCCGCAGGTTGTCTTCCTGTTCACGCGTGGATTTCCCTTGCAAGCAAGCGATGATCGTCTCCTCTATGAATGAATCCATCTATTCTACTGCTTATTCTGTGTGTTTGCAGTAAAACAGGATTTCTTGAAAAACGGGTGAATGAAAAGATGAAAAAATAATAATAATGCGCGCTGATCTTGCAACGTCTCTCGTAAAGTTTTCAATCCCAGGCGAAGCAAGGTCTTGATCGTGTTTATGGAAACGGATAATTCCGTGGCGGCCTCCTTGTAACTACGCTCGTTCAGGATCACGCACTCCACCACTTGACGGGTTTTTTCGGGGAGTGCCTTCAGGGCGGTCGTGATCGCGTTTACCGTCTCGTCGTCCAGCTTCTCGGCCTCCTTGTAGGCGATCTGGTAATGGGAGAAGTCGAGGCTGCCGAACGGCAATTTCTTTTTCTCGAGGAAATTGATGCACGCGTTTTTGACCACGGTAAAGAAGTAGGTGCTTAGCGCGCCCTCCGGCACGCGCTCGAGATTCCCGTTGCCCCATAACTTCACGAATTGCTCCTGCACGATATCCTCCGCCTCCTCCAGACAATGCACGTAAGTGTTGGCAAACACGACCAGCGGCCGGTAATACCGCTTGAACAGGGCTTCCAAGTTTCCCTGCTCGCTTGCCCACGCGGGGCCATCTGTCTCTCTCGTTTGCGGTGTCATGGACGATAATCGTACAATCTATTATCGCGAAGCTACACTTTTGCAGTTAATTTTCACGATAATTTAACCTGAAAAATTAAAAAGAGGAAAGTCTCTCGCCGCGGGCGGTGGACTTTCCTCTATAAGAGAACCTGAGTTCAGGATAAAAATAGCCCGTTAGGGCTTACATAGCCTCACCTGCAAACCCCCGTGTTTAGAATAATCCCCTGATTAAGTTTGAAGAACCAACAGATCGTAGACCTGAATATTAATAATCCCCAATGAAGCGCAGCGATTGGGGGAAGAGTGACACCCGTTCCCGAACGCCGTAGGTGTTCAATTCCTGACGGGCATAGTCGTCAGGTTAAGGGCTGAAAGCAACGAGTGCTCGAAAGATGCAAAAAAGCCCCGAAGGGGTGTCCGGCAATCGCGTGGAGCAACGCCCAATGCCGTCAACTTAAGGAAAAACCGTTTCCCGTCATTGCGAGCGAAGCGAAGCAATCCAGTTAAAAACAATGCTGTGGATTGCTTCAGGCTTTGCCTTCGCAATGACGAACCATAGATTTTACGCGTAAGTTGTCGGCATTGGGATCCAGCCCAATGATGTCAACTTAAGCAAAATAGTTTCCGCTCGGCGGAGGCTCCAGCCTCCGTCGGGTTAAAAGCAAGGCTCCAGCCTTGCAATTCAACAGTTTTGGCAAGGCAGGAGCCTTGCTTCTACTGCGACGTAGGCTGGAGCCTACGCCGAGCAGAGAAGCGACTTGAAAAGTCGGATTTTCATAACCGCGGGTCAACGACGGCCACGCCGTCGGCGACCCGTGGATCCGGGCATAAATAAAATTTACTGCCTGAAAGGCAGGACTATATCCTGCTTCCATGTCCTGCCTTTCAGGCAGCGGTTAGGGATGAGATGCTTTCCGGGGGTCGATGACCCCCGGTTATGAAAATCCCGTCCCTCCGGGACTTTGCGGTTAGGGATGAGATGCTCTCCGGGGGTCATCGACCCCCGGTTATGAAAATCCCGTCCCTCCGGGACTTTTCGGCTTAAGTTGATTTCCGGTAGCTCCAGACGGCCCAGGCGTTCGTGAGGAGGGCGAAGGCGCAGAGGGCGGCGAGTTGCCCCGGG
>JAISAV010000132.1 GCA_031266545.1 Odoribacteraceae bacterium
TAGATTCCGACCACGTCCGCGTGGTGGTCGACGCCGCGAGCGGCGAGAACGCCGGGCAGGTGGCCAGCGGGTGGCCCGAGAACGCGAAATTCGTGCTGATCGTCATCCTCGCGGCCGACGGGAAAACGGAGATCTTACGCACGATAAGCAGCCACCTGCACAATGACTTCCGCATGCCGGAAGGCTCGCGCGGGAAACTGTTTATCGCCAAGGCGGCATTTCTCTGCCACCCCGACGACGAGCCTTATTTCGGGAACGAGCCGACGTTCTCGATGCCTTACACTACCGAGGATCTGGCGCAGGGGAGCTTGCCGGGAAACGGCAAGTGAATTACGAATTACGAATTACGAATTACGGGGCGCCGGGCAAATGCCCGGCGCTTTTCATTTCGCGGGTCGTGCGTATCGTCCCGGCGGGGTGGCCGCGCGAGCGCAAGATCGTTCAGAACGAGACGCCGAACCGCGCGCCGACGGAGGGGAAGATCCCCCGATAGCCGAACGTGAACACGCCGCCGTCGTACGCCCGCTTCGTCTCGTCGTAGAAGCTGTACGCGTAGCCCAGCCCGGCGTACACGTCCACGAAGACGGCGTGGCGGAAGGTCGAGAAGAAGCCCGCGCGGATGGCGGTGGAGAGCTTGTCGAAGCGCTGGTTGACGAGGACGTCTTCCACGTACTCGTGGAAGGTTAGCCCCTCCTCTTCAAACGCTTGCATGAAGCTGTCCCGGTAGCGCACGCGGAAGTTGTCGTACGTCACGCCCGCGCTGTAGTAGAACAGGCGGTGGAAGAAGATCTTGTACGAGACGCCCAGCCGGAGGCCGCGGAGGCGCTGGAAGGGGTCGTCCTCGCTGTAGAACGTCCACCACTCCTCGTACGGCCCGTTGTTGGTGACCGTGTGCGCGAGCAGGTTGACTTGCAGCCAGTGCCGCGGGTTTTTCATGCGCCGCTCGACGTCCACGCCGAACGAGCCGTTGACCCAGTTGACGGGCTGGACGGCGATGGTGGTGCGCGGGTTTCTCTTCTCGACCACCTGCGCGCGCGCCGTGCCGGCGAGGAGGAGGAGCGCTAATACGGTTAACGTTGTTTTCATGGCTAATCTCTTTTTACCGTGAGTTTACTGACGAAGGTCAAGCGCGCGCCCGCGTGGCTGAACTGGTAGAGGCCGTCCGACCCGATCACGAGGAGGAGGTTGCCGACGGGGATCACGTCGTAGGTGTCGATGCCCTCGAGTTCGCGGATGTGGTCGAGATCGTCGACCCAGACGGGCGCCGACGGGTCGGTGACGTCGAAGACCTTCACGCCGTTGTCGCAGACGAAGAGCTTGTCACCGGAGAGGCCCAGCCCCCGCGGGTTTGTCAGCGGTCGTTCGGTCAACAACTGTGGCCTGCGAGGATCCGCGATGTCGTAGACTTGCAGGAGGTTGGACGTCTGCCCGCACCACGTGCTGGTGGAGTTGAGGGTGACGTAGGCGTGATGGCCGCTCGCCACCACGGGGTCGCAGCTCTTGATGTGGAGCGTTTGCGAGAGGTACTCGGGGAACTCGGGGCGGGAGACGTCGTAGATGTACATGCCGTTCTGCGAGCCGATGAGCAGCAGGGTGTCCAGCGTGAAGATGGTCTCCGCGCCCGCGCTCAGCGCCTGGTCTTTGGTGCGCATGTGGAGGGGATCGCCGGGAATGCTGAGGTCGAACACCTTCAGCGTGCTGTTGTCCACGGTGTAGAGGTAATCCCCGCTGATGGTGAAGCGGGCCATCGAGCCACCGGTGCCACCCTCGCCGCCACCGTCGCCGAAGCTCGGGCTGTCGGAATAGGAACTGTTCTCGTTGCACGCGAGCGCGACGAGCGCCCACGCGAGGTTTTTGATGAAATGTTTCATGGCATGATCGTTTTAACGGTTACTTTTTTTCCACCCCACCAGCACGTAGTCGTCCGGGCGGGAGCCGTAGTAGGAGCGCCCGTCGGGGGAGAGGGGTTCCGGGAAGACCTCCTTCACGCGCTTGGTCACGCGCCGCGTGGAGAGGTCGAAGGCCACGAGGTCCACGGCGTTGTCCACGTAGAGGATGTCGCCCTTGATGGCGATGTCCATGCAGCCGGGGGCCACGATAAAGCCCTCGACGCGGGGCTGTTCCGGGCGCGTGTTGTCGATCACGTAGACGCCCTTGTACTTCTCGTTGACGTAGATGTAGGGGGCGCGGTGGTAGATTTTCCCCGGGTTCACCAGCTCGCGGGCGCCGGCGTCGTAGAAAACGGACTTTTCCAACTCCGGCCGCTCCATGAACACGGGCGTGTAGACGCTCTGCGGGAAGAGGCTCGCCCTGACGAACGCGAGGATGGCGACGCAGGACGCGAATGTTAAAATCAATACTCTTTTTCTCATATTACTTCGTTGTTAAATTTAAAGATTCATGCTTGCCGCCCGGTCGACCATCCGGCAAAACGCGGTCCGGTGGCCGCCGGGATCGAAGGCCGTGGCGTCGCGGGCTAGCGAGGAGACCAGCCCCCACGTCAGCCCGCCCTTGTATATCGATCGCTTGAGCAGTAGCCCGGCGCCCGCCACCGCCGCCGCGAAGCGGGACTCCGCCGACGGCTCTCCCGCGGCGAGGCCGGGGACGTCCAGCGCGACGAGGCGGCTCAGCGCCTGCGCGCCGCTCTTGTACCGCGCCTCCAGCCGGGCGGGCGACGCGCCGGGGGAGGCGTCGCGCGGGAGCAGCTCGTAGAGGGCCGTCACCGTCTGGTTGACGCCGATCTCGCCGGCGTCCTCCCGGTCGTCGTCGAATTGACCCGGGGCGAGCAGGCGGTTCTCGTAGCCGATCAGCCGGTAACTCTCCACGCGGGCGGTGTCGAAGGTGAGTTGCACCTTGCAGTCCCGGGCCACGGTGTAGAACTTGGCGCGTTCCTCCGTGAATATCTTGTGCAGTTGGCCGGCGTCGCCGATGTACTCGTAGTTGCCGTTGCCGTTGTCGGCGAGTTGTTCCATCATCTCGTCGTTCAGGTTGCCCCGCCCGACGCCCAGCACGGTCAGGTAGACGCCGCTCGCGCGCTTCTCCTTGATCATGTCGACCAGCTCGCGCGTGGAGGAGAGGCCCACGTTAAAGTCACCGTCGGTGCCGAGGATCACGCGGTTGTTGCCCCCCGGCACGAAGTTGTCGAGGGCCACTTGATATGCCTTGGCGATCCCCGCCGCCCCGGCCGTGGCCCCTTTCGTGCCGAGGCTCGCGATGGCGGCCTTGATCTTCGCCTTCTCCGTGCAGGGGGTGGAGGGGAGCGAGACGCCCGCCCGGCCGCCGTAGGTGACGATCGCCACCCGGTCGACGGGACGCGCGCCGTCCACCATCCGCGAGAAGCCCTCCTTTAATAACGGCAACCTGTCCGCGGGGGTCATCGAGCCGGAGACGTCGATCAGGAACACGAGGTTGGCGGCGGGCAGCTCCCCGTCGGCCACGTGTCGCCCCTTCAGGCCGACGCGCAGCAACCGGTGTCCCGGCGCCCACGGGCAGGCGAACAGTTCCGCCTGTAGGCTCACCTCCTCGCCCGGGGCCGGTTCCGGGTAGTCGTAGGCGAAGTAGTTGAGGTACTCCTCGACCCGCACCGACGCCGCGGGCACCGGCCGTCCCTCGTTGACGAAGCGCAGGGCGTTGGCGTACGAGGCGCCGTCCGCGTCCACGGAGAAGGTGGAGACCGGGTAGTCGCCCGTCGAGAGGAAGGGGTTTTCCTCGTAGCTCTTGTAGCGGTCGTCTCCCGCGTAATGGGCGATCTCCCCCGCGTCGGAGGTCATGTCTCCCTCCCCGGCTTTCGAGCAGCAGGCGAGCAGCGCCGCGCCGAACAGGATGAATCTTGTCGTCATATCATATCGCGTTTAGTAAAAAATAGGTCCCTGCAAAACTTCCGGCATCTCGAAGGTCACCGTCGAGAACCACGCGTAGCCGACGACCCCCACGCCGTCGCGGACGTTCGTGTAGACCTGCACCGGTTCCATGATTCCCTCGTCCATCTCGAACAGCATGATCGACTTCAGGTGGAGGTACGTCGCCTCGTCGATACGCGCGAGCCGCACCCGCTGGCGAACGATGTCCCGCTGGACGACGCGCTGGCCCCCGATCTCGTATTCCATGCGCGTCGAGTTGCGCGTGGCGGCGCTCACCCGCAGCGTGTAGCCCCCCGCCCCGAAGCCCTCGTTCGTGAAGACGTGGTAGCGGTTGGGGACGATCTCCTCGTGCAGCCACGTGCTGTTTCCCCCCACCAGCAGCGGGTCGTTCTCCGGGTTGAAGTCGTACGTGACGTTCCCGCTGCCCACGCCCAGGGAGACGCCGTCCACCACCGTCTCGGTCTCCGTCTCGATGACGAGGCGGTAGTAGCGCCGCTCGCGCCCGTCGTCGTCGACGTGGATGGCGTAACGCGCGCGTTCCAGCTTGTCCGCCGGCCCGACCAGCGTCGTGTCCACCCGGATCGTCGCGCCCTCGAGCGGCAACGTCACCTCCGCGCTCGCCTCCCGCAGCCCCGCCGCGCGGGCGACGACCCGCACGCGGTCGCCGGGGGAGGGAAAGACCGCCGCCTCGTGCCGGTCAGGCGCGAGGCCCGGCGACGGGCGAAGCGCGCCGGCCAGTTGCCCGTTCACGTGCACCTCCCCGGAGAGGTCTTCCGGCAGCTTGCCCGACGGGTCCGAGAAATGACGCGTCATCCGCGCCTCCACCCGCACCATCGAGTCCGGCTGGATGAACGAGTAGAGCACCAGTTGCAACTCCGGCAGCGCGCCCGCGTACTCGCTGACCCGCTCGCATCCCGCCGAGCAGGCGAGTATCCACGATAAGAGGTATATCTTTTTCATGTCAAAAGGTGATTGAATAGGAAACCGAGGGGATCACCGGGAAGAGCGACGCCTGCCGCACCATGCCCCGCCCCGCCTCGTCGCTGTCCATGTAGACGAAGAAGGGGTTGAGGCGCGAGTAGACGTTGTACACGCTCACGTTCCACGTGCTCGTCGAGCGACGGCGGTGGCGGTGGAAGTTGATTCCGGCATCCAGCCGGTGATAATCGGGCAACTGGTAGTTGTTCCGGTGGCTGACGTGCGAGATGGGCGGCCCCCCGCTCTCGTTCTCGGCGGCCCCCGGCACGTTCGGCCTGTCGTAGACCTCCAGCACGATCGTCGCGCGGGAACCCGAGTGGTACACCCACGTGACGCTCGCGTCGACGGAGCGGCCGAAGCGGTGCATCACCACGGCGTTCACCCCGTGCCGGCTGTCGCCGCGCGCCGGGTAGCGGCGGCCTTGGTTGATCTCCCCGCCCGGGAACCAGCGTTCGGCCCACGCGAGGGTGTAGTTCACCCAGCCCGTCGTCCGCCCCTGCTGGCGCTGCACCTGTAACTCGAGGCCGCGGGACTCGCCCTTGCCGATGGCCACGTTCGCCTCCCAGTCGCGGTAGGCCGGCAGCACCGTGGCGCCGTCCACGCACTCGATCAGGTTGTCCGAGCGCTTGTAGTAGCCCTCCGCCGACGCCTCCCAGCCGGGCGCGGGCCGGTAATAGACCCCGCCCGTCACCTGTCGCGAGCGCATCGGGCGCACGCGGCGCGTCACCGGCACCCACAGGTCGCTCGGCAGGTTGACGCCCCCGAAGGCCAGCAGGTGGATGTACTGGCTCATCGCCGCGTAGGAAGTTTTCAGGGCCACGCGCTCGCCGGCCTCGTAGTGCAGGGCGAGGCGAGGCTCTACCGAGAAGTAGCTTTTCTCGCCCCGGAACAGCGTCACGCGGGCGCCGGGAAAGACGCGCAGGCGATCCCCCGCCCGGAAATCTCCCTCCGCGAAGAGCGTCGCCTCGCCGCCGTGCACCCGGTTGCGCATCGCCACGCGCTGGCCCGCGATGTCCTGTCGCGTCTCGCTGGAGGCGCGCGCGAAGTTGCTCACCTCCGGCGTGAACGTGTGGTACACCACCTCCCCGCCGAGGCGGGCGAGGCTCCCCCGCGTGCCGGTGCGCTCGAACTCCGCGCGCGCCGTCACGTCCTCGATGCCGGAGCGGTAGACGCCGCTCGTCGCGCTGGAGGTCAGCGGGATCTTCTCCCCCGCGAGGAGCGTCGAGGTCGTCGAGGCCACCAGCGTGCGGATCGTCGAGACGTAGCGGTTGTACGAGAGCGACGCCCGCCCGTAGAGCCGCTCGTGCACGCGGGTACCGTATTCCAGCGACGCGATCAGGTTGCCCCAGCCCCAGCGCCATTCCCGGTCTTCCGTCGCGAGGTTGGTGTAGTTGTCTTTCTCCCGGCGGCTCTCCACGCGGTCGCGGTTGGCGTAAAACACGCGGTCTTGACCGTGGTACACGCCCAGCGAGAGCTGGTCGCGGCCGTCGCGGAATTTCCGCGTCACCTTCCCGTTCACGTCCGTGAAGTGGTAGCGTCCCGTGCTGTAATTCAGGCTACCCGCCCCGTTGTCCTCCCGCGTGTAGGAACGCAACAGCGACGGCAGGAAGGCGTCCATGTACGTCCGCCGGGCGGAAAAGAGGAAGGAACTCTTCCCGCGCTCGAGCGGCCCCTCCGCGTCTATTTTCGACGCGAGCAGGCCCACCGACGCGTGGCCGTGCACCTCCTGCATGTTGCCCTCCTTCAGCCGCACGTCCACCACCGAGGAGAGGCGACCGCCGTAACGGGCCGGGAAACTCCCCTTGTAGAGGTCGACCCGCTTCACCACGTTCGGGTTAAACGTCGAGAAAAAACCCATCAGGTGACTGGGATTGTACACCGGCACGCCGTCCATCAGGTAGAGGTTCTCGTCCGCGTTGCCCCCGCGCACGTATAGCCCGGCCAGCCCCTCGTTGCTCGTCTTCACCCCCGGCAGCAGTTGCAACGTCTTCAGCACGTCCCCCTCGCCCAGCAACGCGGGCAGGTTGTTCACCACCTTGATCGGGAAGCGCGACTGGCCGGGCTGCATGCCCGTCATCCACGCCCCGCCGTCGCCCACCACGGTCACCCCTTCCAGCCGGATGGACGGTTCCAGCGCCACGCACAGGAGCGTGTCCCGCGCGGGGGAAAGCGCCACCTCCACGGGCGTGTAGCCCACGAACGAGAAGACGATCCGCGCGTCACCGGCGGGCAACGAGAGGCTGTAAAAACCGTGCTCGTTCGTCACCGTGCCCACCCGCGACGAGGGGTCGTGCACCGTCGCCCCGATGAGCGTCTCGCCGGAACGCGCGTCGCGCACCGTGCCGCTCACCGTGATGGCGCGGCGGTGGCGCGCGAGGATCACGTAATCATCTTGTAACTTGTAGAAGACCCCCCGCGCGACGAAAATCCCGTCGAGCACCTCTTCCAGCGTCGCCCCGGCGAAGCGCACCGTCACCGCCGGGAACCGCGCCAGCAAGGAGGTCGCGTAGGAGAACCGCGCGCCGGACTCCCGCTCGATCTCCGCGATCACCATCCCCACGGGCGTCCCCGAAAAAGAAAAATCATAACGGCGCTCCTGTCCTGACACCACCGGCGTCACCGCCAAGAAAATTACCGTTATGAATAACCTTGTCATACTTACTTGTTTTTGTTTATCCCTAAGATCCCCGCCGTCGCGAAAACCCCTATCACCCCGTCACTTTTTTTTAACGTCTCCCCCGCGGTTACCCCGGCAGGCTGTCGAGGATGCCCCGTGCGGCGCGCCGTCCGTCGCCCATCGCGAGGATCACCGTCGCGCCCCCGCGCACGATGTCCCCGCCGGCGTAGATGTCCGGCACGCTCGTGCGCATCGTCACGGGATCCACCGTGATCGTCCCCCGGCGCGAGACGTCCAGCCCCGGCACCGACGCCGGGATGATCGGGTTGGGGGAGACCCCCACCGCCACCACCACCATGTCGGCGTCCAGCGCGTGCTCCGATCCCGCCACTGCCACCGGCGAGCGGCGTCCGTCCTCGTCCGCCTCGCCCAACTCCATCCGCTGCACCATCACCTGACGCACCCGCCCGCGCGCGTCGGCGAGGTAGGCCACCGGGTTGGTCAGCGTCAGGAACTCGCAGCCCTCTTCCCGCGCGTGGCGCACCTCCTCCACCCGCGCCGGCATCTCGCGCTCGCCGCGCCGGTACACGACCGTCACCCGCTCGGCCCCGAGCCGTAGCGCCGTGCGCGCGGAGTCCATCGCCGTGTTGCCGCCGCCCACCACGACCACGCGGCCCCCGCGGTATACCGGCGTGTCCGCTCCCGCGCTCCCGGCGCCCATCAGGTTCACGCGCGTCAAGTACTCGTTTGACGAGAGTACCCCGTTATAGTTCTCCCCGGGGATGCCCATGAAGCGGGGCAGGCCAGCCCCCGACGAGACGTAAAATCGACAGAATCCCTCGGCGCGCAACTGCTCGACCGTTCCCGTCATCCCCACCACGAAGTTCGTCACGAAGCGCACGCCGAGGCGCCGCAGGCGATCCACCTCCTCGTCCACCACCCCGTTGGGTAGCCGGAAGCCGGGGATCCCGTATTTTAGCACCCCGCCGATCTCGTGCAGCGCCTCGAATACCGTCACGGCGACCCCCGCCCGCGCCAGATCCCCGGCGCACGACAGTCCCGACGGGCCGGAGCCGATCACTGCCACCCGCGCGGCGTCGACGCTTGTCACCCGCTCTTCCGGCGCGGCGCCCGAGGCCAGCTCCGCGTCGGCCGCGAAGCGCTCGAGGTGACCGATCGCCACGGCCTCGCCGCCGGGTCGCTTCGCCCGGACGCAGCGCTCCTCGCACTGGCGCTCCTGCGGGCACACCCGGCCGCACACCGCCGGCAAGGCGCTCGCCCGGCGTAGCACCGCCGCCGCCTGCAAGAATTCCCCCCGCTCGATCTCCTTCACGAAGCCGGGGATGTCCACCCCCACCGGGCAACCCTCCACGCACGTCGGCACCACGCAATCCAAGCAACGACACGCCTCCCGGCGCGCCATCCCCGGCGTCAGCCCTTCGTTGACCTCTAACTCCCGGCACGCCACCCGGCGCGCCGGTGCCACCTCCGGCATCTTCACCCGCTCGATCGCCATCCGCTCGCGCGGCGGCAGGGAGTCCCGCGTGGCCTTCCGCCACGCCTCGTTTCTATCGCTCATCTTTTCCATCGTCGTTTCGTGGTATGTATTGTTATTTTATGCCGCTCGTCTCCTCGTCGCGAAAGGCGCCGAGGCGCGACAGCAATTCGTCAAAGTCCACCTCGTGGGCGTCAAACTCCGGGCCGTCGACGCACGTGAAGCGCGTCCGTCCCCCCACCGTCACGCGGCACGCCCCGCACATCCCCGTGCCGTCCACCATCAAGGCGTTCAGGCTCGCGAGCGTCCGGATCCCGTGCCGCCGCGTGAGTGCCGCCGCGAATTTCATCATCACCGCCGGTCCCACCACCACCGCCATGTCCACGCGTTCCCGGTCGATCACGAGCGACATGCCGTCCGTGACGAGACCCGCCCGCCCGAGGCTACCGTCGTCCGTCATCACCACCACCTCGTCCGAGCAGCGCCGGATCTCCTCCTCGAGGATCACCTGTTCCCGCCCGCGCCCGGCGATCACCGACACCACCCGGTTTCCCGCCTCCTTGAACGCCGTCGCGATCGGCAACAACGGGGCGATCCCGACGCCCCCGCCGCAGGCCAGCACCGTCCCCACCCGTTCCACGTGCGTCGCCCGGCCCAACGGCCCCACCACGTCCGTGATGTGGTCTCCCGCCTCCAACGCGCACAGTTTCCGCGTCGAGACGCCCACCGCCTGCACCACCAGCGTGATGCTTCCCCGCCGCTCGTCCGCCCCGGCGATCGTCAACGGCACGCGCTCGCCACCCTCGCCCACGCGGACGATCACGAAGTTACCCGGGCGACGGGCGCGGGCCACCAGCGGCGCCTCCACTTCCAGCCGCGCCACACGTTCCGAAAAGTAAGTTTTGCTCAAGATTTTATTCATAACGTAGACAATTATATCGTATATTCGCGACAAATATACGATTTTTCTCTACCGCCATGAATCGCGATAACCATAAAAATGACAGGAACGGCGACGGTCGCGTCGTCTATTCCACGAACCCCGACTTCCGCGTCGAGGCCGACGCGCCACGCGAGCCTCTCACCCCCGATCCCACGCGGCAACGCCTGCGCGTCGCGCTCGACTCCCGCCAGCGTGCCGGCAAGACCGTGACCGTCATCAGCGGCTTCGTCGGCGCCGCCGCCGACCTGAACGACCTTGCCCGCCTCCTCAAAGGCCGCTGCGGCGTCGGGGGCAGCGTCAAGGACGGCGACATCATCATGCAAGGAGACCTCAAGGAGAAGATCACGACCATCCTCCGCGCCGCCGGGTATGGCGTCAAGTGAATGTCTTGTTCTGATAAATAGTTTACCGGCTCTAAAAATTAATAGTTTAACATACAAAGATATGGATGCAGAATTGAAACAGGTATTAGCCGGGGTTGACGCGTTGAAGGCACGTTTGCAGGTGGCCAGACCGTTGGAAGCGGAAGCCCTGAAAAAGATACAAGCGGCTTTTGAAATGGAATACACTTTTGAAAGCAACCGCATCGAGGGCAACACGCTGACATTGCAGGAAACAGCGTTGATCGTCGGCGAGGGTGTCACGATCGGCGGCAAGTCGATGAGGGAACATCTTGAAGCGATCAATCACGCCCAGGCCGTTGAGTTTATCAAAGATATCGCGCGAGCGGACGTTGAGATCACCGAGCACACGATAAAAACGATTCACGCGCTTATCCTGCACGGCATTAACAGGGAACAGGCGGGCGCTTACCGTTCCGTTCCGGTGATGATTGTAGGTAGTCGGCACGTCCCCCCACAGCCCTATTTGATACAACCGGAGATGGAAGAGTTTATGATAACCTACCGGCAGCATGAAACCAGCGGCATGCACCCCGTCATGATTGCCGCGTACTTACATGATCGCCTCGTGGAGATTCACCCGTTTATCGACGGCAACGGTCGCGCCTCGCGGCTTGTGATGAATTTATATCTACTCTCAAAGGGATATA
>JAISAV010000240.1 GCA_031266545.1 Odoribacteraceae bacterium
AATTCTGCCCGTCAAAGACGATATCTCCGATCCCCCCGTCCTCCCACTCGAGCACCCTCGCCAGCAGGTTGACCGGCCGGTTGCTAAAAGCGCCTGCCGCCGTCGGCTCGCCCTCGCCGTCCACCGACTTGATCACCACGTTATAGCTATGATTCCGCAGCAACGGCAGGTAAGTCGTCCCGTCGCCCTTGATGAAATCCACCCGGTAATAAGTAGCATCGGTAGGATAAGTAGGCGCGCCGCTCTCCTTATAATACCCGCCGATGACGAGACAGGTGTTTTTGTCGAGGGTCTCGTCCTTGCCCTCGCCCGCCTCGAAGGTATAGATCTCCTCCTTGTACTTGTACACGGGATCGGCAGGGGCGGGGTCGATATCGTACACGATCGGCCCAAACGTCTTGAGCGGCGGGATGGGGTCGATAAATTCCGGCAGGTGCGTCGCCACGGCCTTGTAATGGTCGTCGACGTATTGCCACTGTTCCCCCTCGTACCCGTCCACGTTGGCGCCAGCGCTAGCGTGCACGGCCGGGGCGATGCTCCCCGCGCGGCTGTAATTATAAAGGCGCGCGCTCGCCAGCGCGAAATTACCTTCCGCCTCCGTGCTCAGCGAGATATTCACGCGGGCGATGGCCCTCGTCGGGTCGACGTCCACCGGGGAGGCCGTCCCGGCGCCGATTAGCAGATCATTGTAATAACCCCACATCGGGATGCCCTTGAAGGTTCCTCCCTCCGGCCACTTCTCCGTCACGTGCAGCAAGAGATTGTCGAGCACGTCCGCCCGGGTGACGGTGCTCCCCCCCGGCGCGGGGGTCGCCGGGGTCAGCAGAGACTTGTGAGGGTAGCTTGCATCGTTGAGCGCCTCCCTTGCATTAGCCAGCACGACGACGTTCCACGTGTCTTCCGGCAGCCTGACGGTAAATTTATCATTGGAGACCTTGTCGATGGTGCCGACGGCCCGGTAGTAAAAGTAGTCGGTGCCCGTGGTAAAGAGCAGGACGTCGACGCTCTTGATCGCGTTCTCGTCCGCGCCCAGCCCGCGGGAGGCGGGCGTGCCGGGCACGGAGAGGGCGAGCGTGACGAGGCGTTCCCCCGGGTTAATGGTGGCGTCCTGCCCGTTGTCCGACGTGCAAGCCCCGGCAAGGATCGCGAGCGCCGCGAGCAGGAATAGTTTATGTTCGATTCGTTTCATCTTCCAAAGTATTTACACGTTCAATTAAAACCCTTCAAACAACCGTGTTAGTTTGAACGCGAATATACTTGAATCGACATACCTTTCAAAACAAAAACGTGATTTTTAACTATTATTTTGCGCTTTTACGGGAATATCGAGGGCTGAAAGCCCGGCAAGCGATAGCGTCGGGCCGTCGTCAGTGCACGAAGTCGGCGAAAAAATCGTTCCCCTTGTCGTCGACGATGATAAATGCGGGGAAGTTCTCCACGCGGATCTCGCGGATGGCCTCCATGCCGAGTTCCTCGAAGTCCACGACCCGCACGGACTTGATACTCTCCTTGGCGAGGATCGCCGCCGGCCCGCCGATGGAGCCGAGGTAGAATCCCCCGTTCCGGGCGCAAGCCTCCGTGACCTCCCGCGAACGGTTGCCCTTGGCCACCATGACGAGGGAGGCGCCGTGCCGCTGGAAGAGGTCGACGTAGGAGTCCATGCGTCCCGCGGTGGTGGGGCCGA
Source organism: Odoribacteraceae bacterium (assembly GCA_031266545.1). Lineage (GTDB taxonomy): Bacteria > Bacteroidota > Bacteroidia > Bacteroidales > Marinifilaceae > JAIRKS01. The sequence goes on from JAISAV010000240.1 coordinate 1,685, forward strand.
AACTGCCGGAGGGCATTCCCGCGGGGGTCTTGGCCGGCCCGGCGTAGTAGACGGGGTGTTTTTTAAAGTAGTCCGGCATGGGTTTGCCCTCGTCGAGCAGCGCCTTGAGGCGGGCGTGGGCGATGTCCCGGGCCACGACGAGCGTGCCGCTGAGGTTCAGGCGGGTCTTGACGGGGTACTTGCTCAGCTCCCGGAGCACGTTTTCGACCGGTTGATCGAGGTCGATGTCCACGGCGGCGGCCAGCCGCGGCGCCCGCGCGGGGAGGAAGCGGGCCGGGTTCTTCTCCAGTTGCTCGAGGAAGATGCCCTCGCCGGTGATCTTGGCCTTGATGTTGCGGTCGGCGCTGCAACTGACCCCGATGGCCACGGGGCAGGAGGCGGCGTGCCGCGGGAGGCGGATGACCCGCGCGTCGTGCACCCAGTGCTTGCCGCCGAACTGCGCGCCGATGCCGGTCTCCTGGCATATTTTCAGCACGCGGGCCTCCCACTCGCGGTCGCGGAAGGCTTGTCCCGCCTCGTTCCCGCGCGTGGGGAGGTGGTCAAGGTACCCGGCGGAGGCCTTTTTCACCGTGGCGAGGCAGGCCTCGGCGGAGGTGCCGCCGATCACGATGGCGAGGTGGTAGGGGGGGCAGGCGGAGGTGCCGAGGTCGAGCACCCGCTCCTTGACGAAGCGCGTCAGCGCCTCCTCCGTCAGGAGGGCCTTGGTCTGCTGGTAGAGAAAGGTCTTGTTGGCGGATCCGCCCCCCTTGGTGAGGAACAGGAACTCGTAGGCGTTCCCGCGCGTGGCGTGGATGTCAATCTGCGCGGGGAGGTTGGTGCCGGTGTTCTTCTCGTCGAACATGGTGAAGGGCACCACCTGCGAGTAGCGCAGGTTCCGGTCGCGGTAGGTCTCGAAGATCCCCCGGCTGATGGCCGCGGCGTCGTCGCACCCGGTGTAGACGTCCTCGCCTTTCTTCGCGACGACGATGGCTGTGCCCGTGTCCTGGCAGGTGGGCAACTCGCCCTCGGCGGCGACGACTTGATTTAACAGCATCGTGTGGGCCACGAACTTGTCGTTGTCGCTCGCCCCCGGGTCGTCGAGGATGGCGGCCAGTTGCCGCAGGTGGGCGGCGCGCAGGTAGAAAGAGACGTCCGCGAACGCCTCGCGAGCGAGCAATTCGAGTCCTTCTCGCGCCACCTTGACGATTTTTCGCCCGTCACATTCCACCACCCGCACGTGGTCTTTCGTCAGCAGGCGGTATTCCGTCTCGTCCTTCAGCACGGGAAACGGTGGTTGATAATTGAATTCAGTCATGATGATACGTGTTTTTTTAAGCGTGACGAAAGTAGGGTTTATTCGCGAAAGTAGAAAATCCCGGGGGCACTTTTCCACGATTAATTCCTACCTTCGCGAGGGCCGGCGATGCGCCTTTCCAACGAATAAAAGCTATAAACAAAGTGATATGAAAGCCATTATTATTACCATCGGGGACGAGATCTTGCTCGGGCAGATACTGGACACGAACTCGCGATTTATCGCCCGGCAACTGGCCTGCCTGGGCATGGACGTGATCGAAACGCGCTCGATCCCGGACGAGGGAGGGGTGATCGCCGCGACGCTGGACGACGCGCTGGCGCGTGCCGGGGTGATCATCGTGACGGGTGGGCTTGGCCCGACGAAGGATGACGTGACCAAGCGGGCGCTGGCCGCCTATTTCCATTCCCGGTTGACGCTCCACGAGGAGACGCTGGCGTGGATCGAGCAATTGACGCGACAGCGCGGGCGGGCGATGAACGAGTATAGCCGGGGACAGGCGTGCCTGCCGGAAGGCTGCAAGGTGCTGTTTAACTCCAAGGGAACGGCGCCGGGGATGTGGTTTGAACGGGAGGGGAAGGTGGTGATCTCCCTGCCGGGGGTGCCTTTCGAGATGGAGGAGATGATGGAACGCGAGGTGGTTCCCGCGCTGCGGGCCTCGTTCCCGGGCGCGTGGCTGGATTATCGCCTGGTGAAGGTGTACGATATCCCGGAGTCTGACCTCGCCGCGCGGCTGGAAGCGTGGGAGGGAGCGTTGCCCGCGGGGCTGGGACTCGCCTACTTGCCCTCGCCCGATCTGGTAAAACTCCGCCTGACGGCGAGGGGGGAAGGGATGAAACTGCTGGAAGGCTATTTCGCCGGCCTGCAAGGGGCGCTTGCCGGCCTGCGCTTCACGGTGGGCGAGGAGTCGGGCACGGAACGGGAACTGGCCGGATGGATGGCGCGCGAGGGGAAGAGCCTCGCCGTGGCGGAGAGTTGCACGGGCGGGGATATCGCCCACCGGCTGACCCTCCTGCCGGGCGCGTCGGCCTACTTCAAGGGCGGCGTGGTGGCGTACGACAACGAGGTGAAAATCGAGGTGCTGGGCGTGAGCCGGGAGGCGCTCGAGCGCCACGGCGCCGTCAGCGAGCCGGTGGTGGTGCAGATGGCCGAGGGCGTCCGTCGCTTGCTGCGGGCGGATTACGCCGTGGCCACGTCCGGCGTCGCCGGGCCTGAAGGGGCCACCCCCGGCAAGCCGGTCGGCGCCGTTTGGATCGCCGTGGCCACCCCCGGCGGCACGACGGCTCGCCTTTTTCACTTCTCCGCCACGCGCGAGCGCAACATCGCCCGCGCCGCGATGAAAGCCATCGAGATGGTGGTCGCCGCGGCGACGGGCGGGGCGTGAACGCGCGGTTACCTGTCGTTCAAGCGCGAGTGTTTCCGGCTATACGAGAAGTAGATGATAAACCCGATGGCCATCCATATCACCAGCCGGTACCAGCTGACTACCGGCAACGAGTACATCAAGGCGAGGCTGATCGCCGCACCGAGGAGCGGCACGAGGGGCACGAGGGGCGTCTTGAACTTCCGGGGTATCTCCGGGTGGCGCTTGCGGAGGATGATGATGCCGACGGACACCAGCGCGAAGGCGAGCAGCGTCCCCATGCTGACCATGTGCCCCAGGTCGCTGATGGGCACGAATCCCGTGAGTAATGCCACGAATCCCATGAAGAAGAGGTTGGTCTTCCACGGCGTGTTGAACCGGGGGTGAATGTCGCTGAAGAACGAGGGCAGCAAGCCGTCCTTGCTCATCGAGTAGAAGACCCGGCTCTGTCCCAGCAGCATGACGAGGATGACGGAGGTGAACCCGCACACGATGGCCAGTATCAAGAGCGTCTCCACGCTCGTGTAGCCCGTGACGGAGAACGCCTTGGCCACCGGGCTGGCGTCCCCGAGAAATTCGTCGTATCGCACCATCCCCGTCATCACGTAAGCGAAGAGCACGTACAAGACGGTGCACCCGAGCAACGCCCCGATGATCCCCCTTGGCATAGATTTCTGGGGGTTGACGGTCTCCTGCGCGGCCGTCGAGACGGCGTCGAAACCGATAAACGCGAAGAAGACGACGGCGGCGCCCATCGCGATACCGGACAGCCCGAAGTGGCCGAACTCGCCTTGATTTTCCGGGATGAAGGGGACGTGATTCCCCGGGTTGATGTAACTCCAACCCAGCACGATGAAGATGAACACCACGGCCACTTTGAGCACGACGAGGATGTTGTTGAACTTGGACGACCCCCGGATGCCCCGGATCAGTACCAGCGAGATCGCGCAAACGATGAAGATGGCGGGCAAGTTGATGAGTCCGCCCTCGAACGGGGATTTGGCGAGGGCGTCCGGGAAGATGACGCCCACCTTTTGGAGCAGGTTCACGAAATAACGCGACCAGCTAACCCCGACGGTGGCCGCGCCCAGCGCGTATTCCAACACCAAATCCCAACCGATGATCCACGCCATGAACTCCCCGAAGGTCGCGTAAGAGTAGGTGTAGGCGCTGCCGGCGACCGGTATCATGGAGGCAAATTCCGCGTAGCACAGCGCGGAAAAGAGGCACGCGACGGCCGCCACGACGAACGAGAGCATCACGGCCGGCCCGGCGTGCTCGGCCGCCGCGATGCCCGTCAGGGAGAACAGCCCCGCGCCGATGATTCCCCCGACGCCTAACGCGACGAGCGACCACGTGGTGAGCACTTTTTTGAGATCTCGCTTCTCCCCCTGCCCTTTCGACTCGAGCAACAACTGTTCGATTGATTTTGTTTTCCACAGGTTTGACTTCATGCTTACTGTTTTTTTGTCCGGTTATTGTTTGTTTCACTCGCGGGGATCCCGTGAAGACGAGGAAACCGCCCCCC
>JAISAV010000034.1 GCA_031266545.1 Odoribacteraceae bacterium
GGCCGCTCGTAAGGGTTACGGATTTCCGCCTCGACGTCGTCATGGCGGTGATAATCATGGATGGATTGTTCAAAAATGGGTAGTGCGATTGTGGTAAAATTCATCTCTTCTGTCTCTAATATTTAATCAAGCAAATGTAAAGAAAATTCTGATAAGCACGACCCCGGTGTACCGGGAAACTTTGCCGGTACACCGGATTTCTTCCCCGGTATACCGGGAAACTTCATGATTGCTAACTCGCGATCAGCCCGCGAGACGAGCGTTTCACTCGCCGGCGAGCGCCTGAAAAAGCGCTTGCACGGCCTCTGCCGGGCTCTCGTGTTCGGCCAGCAGCGAGACGAACTTGCTGCCGATGATGGCGCCGGAGGCGTGCGCGGAGGCGGCGTCGAGGGTGGGCTTGTTGGAGATCCCGAAGCCGATGAGGCGGGGGTTGCGCAGGCCCATGGCGTTGATGCGGCGGAAGTAGGCCAGTTGTTCCTCGTCGAAGCGCGGGCGGGCGCCGGTGACGGCGGCCGAGGAGACCATGTAGATGAAGCCGCCGGCGTGGTCGTCGATCAGGCGGAGGCGCTCGTCGGGGGTTTCCGGCGTGACGAGCATGATGACGCGCAGGTCGTGGCGGTCGGCGACGGGCTTGTACTCGCGCGCGTAGTCGTCGAGGGGCAGGTCGGGGATGATCATGCCCGAGACGCCCGTCTCGCGGCAGTCCCGGCAGAAGTTCTCGAAGCCGTACTGCATGATGGGGTTCAGGTAGCCCATCAGGACGATCGGGACGCGCGTCTCGTCGCGGACGAGGGCGAGCTGGGCGAAGAGGCGCTCGAGGGTCATCCCCCCGCGGAGGGCGACGGCGCTACTTTGCTGGATGACCGGGCCGTCGGCGAGGGGGTCGGAGAAGGGGATGCCTACCTCGATCATCGCCGCGCCGCCCGCCTCGAGGGCGCGGATGATGGCGGGCGTGTCGCCGGGCCGGGGGAAGCCGGCGGTGAAGTAGACGGAGAGGATGCCCCGGGGGCGGTCGCGGAAGAGGGCGTTGATCTTGTTCATGGTGTTTACGCGTTAAGGGTGATGATAAATTGTTCGATGGCTTGTATGTTTTTCAGGCCGGGCGCCGTCTCGAAGCGGCTGTTCACGTCCACGGCGTGCAGCAGGGGGTGGCGCAAGCGGCAGAGGGCGGCGGCGTCTCCCGGCCCGACGCCCCCGCCGAGGAAGAAGGGGAGCCGGCCGGCGTAGGCGCGGAGGAGGCCCCAGTCGAATTTCTTCCCGGAGCCGGGGGTGGCGGCGTCGAAGAGGAGGTAGTCGGACGACTCCTCGGCGGGGGCGGTGGCCCGCAAGTCGGCCGCCGTCGCGACGTGCAGGGCCTTGATCACCTTGATCCCCCGCCGTCGCAGGGCCTCGCGGTAGGCGGGCGGCTCGTCGCCGTGCAGTTGCACGGCGTGGAGGGCGTGCCGCCCGACCCGTTCCAGCACGACCTCGAGGGGCGCGTCGACGAAGACGCCCACCGCGGGAGGGGAGGGGGGGAGGAGGCCCGCCGCCAGCCCTCCCGCGTGGCGCGGGGATGGCTCGTGGAAGATCAGCCCCACGAGGTCGACGGGCAGGGCGGCGAGCTGGCGGATGTTGTCGGGATCCCTCATCCCGCAGACTTTTACCTTCATCGCTCCACCTCCTCGATGAACGCCCGCAGGGCCTCGCCCGGGTCGGGGGTTTTCATGAAGCCCTCCCCGACGAGGAAGCCGCGGAAGCCCTCCCCGCGCAGGGCGCGCGCCGTTTCCGGGCGCGAGAGGCCGCTCTCCGAGATCTTCAGGTGGCCGGCCGGTATCGCACCGGCGAGGCGGGAGGAGCGGGCGGGGTCGGTGGTGAAGGTTTTCAGGTCGCGGTTGTTGACGCCCACCACGTCGGTGCCGGGGTGGATGTAGTCGAGTTCCCCCTCGTCGTGGATCTCGAGCAGCACCTCCATCTCGAGCGCGTGGGCGAGGGCGGTGAAGTGGCGGGCCTCCTCCCGCGTGAGGCAGGCGGCGATGAGCAGGATCGCGTCCGCGCCCATCACCTTGGACTGGTGCACCTGGTACTCGTCCACGATGAACTCCTTGCGCAGGAGCGGCACGCGGGTGACGGCGGCGCGCGCGCGCTCGAAGTCGGCGAAGCCGCCGCCGAAGAAGTGCTCGTCGGTGAGGCAGGAGACGGCCGCGGCACCCGCCTCCTGGTAGGCCCGCGCGACGAGGGCCGCGTCGGCGCCGGGGTGGATCCAGCCCCGGGAGGGGGAGCGGCGCTTGAACTCGGCGATGACGCCGGAGCGAGAGCCGGCGAGCGCCCCGCGGAGCGAGAGCGCCGGTCGCCGCTGCAGGCGGAGGACGCGTTCCACGCGGGCGAGGGGTAGCTCGTCCCGCTGGCGGGCGACCTCCTCCCGCTTGCGGGCGCGGATCGCCTCGAGGATGTTTTCGCCGGGCGCGTTCATCCCCGCTGGTTTAGCGCCAGGAAGCGCGTGAAACATCGCCGGGCCGCCCCGGATTCCAGCGACTCCCGCGCCCGGTCGATGCAGGCGTGGAGGTCCTCGCCGGGGGCTATCGTCCGGATGGCCATCGCGGCGTTGGCGATGACGACGTTTTTGCGCGCCGCGGTGGCGGTGTTGTCGAGCACGCTGTCGAAGACCCGGGCGGCCTCGCCGGGCGTCTCCCCCCCGTGCAGCTCCGCGGGGTTGACCCGGTCGAATCCCAGCGCCTCGGGCGTGTAGATCCGCTCGCCGCGCTTGTCGATCACCTTGAAGGGGCCGGTGAGGGAGATCTCGTCGTAGCCGTCCAGCCCGTGCACGATCGTGAAGTCGTTGCCGCTCTCCTGGTAGATGTAGTTGTAGAGGCGCGCCATCTTGAGGTCGTAGACGCCGAGCACCTGCCGCCGCGGCGCCAGCGGGTTGACGAGCGGCCCGAGGATGTTGAAGAACGTGCGCACGCCGAGCGCCTTGCGCGCGGGGGCCACCGTCTTGAGGGCGAGGTTGAAGAGCGGGGCGTGGAGGTAGGCGATGTTCGAGGCGTCGAGCGAGCGCTCGTGCACCGCTATCTCGGTGGAGAATTTCACGCCGTGCTCCTCCATCACGTCGGAGGCGCCGCTCACGGAGGTGGCCCCGTGGTTGCCGTGCTTGACCACCTTGTAGCCGGCCCCCGCCACGACGAGGCAGGCCGCCGTGGAGATGTTGAACGTGTTCTTGCCGTCGCCGCCGGTGCCGACGATGTCCACCGGGTCGTAGGCCCGGAGGCCGTCCACGTTGACGCGCGCCTCGAGCAGGGCGTCGCGGAAGCCGAGGATCTCCTCCACGCTGATGCTCCGCATGAGGTAGACCGTGATGAAGGAGGCGATTTGACTCTCGTTGTATTTCCCCGTCGCCATGTCGGAGAGGATGGCTCTCGCCTCGTCCCGCGTCAGGCACTGGTGGGCGAAGAGGCGGTTGAGGACGCCCGCCAGCGAGGGGCGCGATTCTCGTGTCATGTTATTCATTTTTATGGTTCGTGTCGTGAAAGAGGAAGGCCCTCATGATCTCCTTCCCGCGCGGGGTGAGCACGGATTCGGGGTGGAATTGCACCCCGTGCACGTCGTGCACCCGGTGCCTCAGGGCCATGATTTGCCCCTCGTCGTCGACGGCCGTCACCTGCAGTTCGGCGGGGAGGCTCGCCGCGTCGACGATCCACGAGTGGTAGCGTCCCGCCTCGAAGGTGGCCGGGCCGCCGGCGAAGAGCCGGTGTTCGGCGACGACGCGCACGCGGGTGGCCACGCCGTGGTACACCGCCTGCAGGTTGACCAGGCGCCCGCCGAAGGCCTCGGCGATCGCCTGGTGGCCGAGGCAGACGCCGAGGATGCTCTTCGCCGGGGCGAAGCGTCGCGCCAGCGGCAGCAGGAGTCCCGCCTCGGCGGGGATCCCGGGGCCGGGGGAGAGGATGATCTTGTCGAACGCCTCGACGTCGTCGAGCGCGATCTTGTCGTTGCGGCACACCGTGACGTCGTGGCACCCGAGTTCCTTGACGAGGTGCACGAGGTTGTAGGTGAAGGAGTCGTAATTGTCGAAGACTAGTATTTTCATCGGCGGCGTTTTTAATCAGTTCATGATCTTTTCGGCGGCGTCGATGGCCTTTTTCAGCGCCCCCAGCTTGTTGTTGACCTCCTGCAGCTCGGATTCCGGGCTGGAACGGGAGACGATGCCGGCCCCCGCCTGGTAGTAGAGCACGTTGTTCTTGCTGACGAACGAGCGGATGGTGATCGCCTGGTTGAGGTCGCCGTTCAGCCCGATGTAGCCGATGCAGCCGCCGTAGGCCCCCCGCCCGTGCGGCTCGAGGTCGCGGATCAGCTCCATGGCGCGCGGCTTGGGCGCCCCCGTCAGCGTGCCGGCGGGGAAGGTGCCTGCGTAGACCTGCATGGTGTTGCTCCCGGTCGGGACGCTTCCCGAGACCCGCGAGACGAGGTGGATGACGTGCGAGTAGAATTGCACCTCCTTGTAGAAGTCGACGCGCACGTCGCTCGCGTTCTTGGCGAGGTCGTTGCGGGCGAGGTCGACCAGCATCACGTGCTCGGCGTTCTCCTTCGGGTCGTCCAGCAGGGAGCGCGCCAGTTGCTTGTCCTTCTCGTCGTCGCCGCCGCGCTGGAACGTGCCCGCTATCGGGTCGATGTAGGCGCGCCCCTTGCTCACCACGCAATGGGTCTCCGGGCTGGAGCCGAAGACGCGGAACGAGCCGAAGTCGAAGTAAAAGAGGTAGGGCGACGGGTTGATCGAGCGCAAGGCCCGGTAGACCTTGAAGTCGTCGCCCGCGAACGCCTGCGAGAAGCGACGCGAGAGCACCACCTGGAAGACGTCCCCCCGGCGGCAGTGGTGGATGCCGCGGCGCACCATCTCCTTGTACTCCTCGTCGCTCGTGGTGCTCTCCTCCTCGCCCCGGGCGGAGAAGTTGTACGAGGCGTAGTCCCGGTTGTTCAGCAGGGCCAGCACCTCCTCCACGCGGCTTTCTTCCCCCTCGAGGCTGTTCTCGACGATCGTCATCTCGTTCTTGAAGTGGTTTACCACGAGGATGTAGCGGTAGAAGATGTAGAGCATCTCGGGCAGGTCGCCGCGGCCCGGGTCGATCTCCTCGAAGTAGCGGACGGCGTCGTAGGCCGTGTAGCCGAAGAAGCCGTTGTAGCCGGACGCGTTCTCGTCCGCCGTCACCTCGATCGAGCGGGTGAAACGGTGCAGCAGCGCCGGGACGGGGTTCTCGTCGTCGATCACCCGCGTCTCCGCCCGCCCGTCGGGGTAGAGCAGGGCGGCGCGCCCGTCCTTGACCTCGAAACGGGCCATCGGCTCCATGCCGATGAACGAGATGGAGTTCTCGTTCCCGTGAAAATCGGAACTCTCCAGCAAGGCGGACTCGGGAAACGCGTCCCGCGCCTTCAGGTAGATGCTGACGGGCGTCTGCAGGTCTGCCAGCACCGTTTTGCTTCGGGCGCGTATCATGACGGGAGGTGTTGAAGGTAAGTATCCATGTCCTTGTCGCCCCGCCCCGACAGGCACAGGACGACGACCTCCCCCGCCCCGAAGCGCTTCTTCCCGAGCGCCGCCAGTGCGTGCGCCGATTCCAGCGCGGGGATGATCCCCTCCAGCCGCGTCAGCTCGAGCGCGGCCTCGAGCGCCTCGTCGTCGGTGATGGCCAGCACCTCCGCGCGCCCCGAGCGGGCCATGCACGCGTGCAGGGGGCCGACGCCGGGGTAGTCCAGCCCGGCGGAGAGGGAGTATGGCTCGATCACCTGCCCGTCCGCCGTCTGCATCAGCAGGGTCTTGGAACCGTGGATGATCCCGACGCGGCCGAGGTGGATCGTGGCGGCCGATTCCCCGGAGTCGATCCCCTTCCCGGCCGCCTCCGCCAGCACGATCTTCACGCGCGGGTCGTTCAGGTACTCGTGCACGGTGCCCGCCGAGTTGCTCCCCCCGCCCACGCAGGCCACGAGGTAGTCGGGGTGGTCGCGCCCCTCCTTGCCCGGCAGTTGTTGCTTGATCTCTTGGCTGATCACCGATTGCAGGCGGGCGACCAGATCCGGGTAGGGGTGCGGCCCGACCGTCGACCCGATGACGTAATGCGTGGTCGCGGGATGGCAGCACCAGTCGCGGATCGCCTCGTTCACGGCGTCCTTCAGCGTCATGTTCCCGCTGGTCACGGGCACGACGGTGGCGCCCAGCGCGCGCATCTTCTGCACGTTCAGTTGCTGGCGCCCCACGTCGGTCTTGCCCATGTAGACGACGCACTCCATGTCCATCAGCGCGCACGCCGTGGCGGTGGCCACCCCGTGCTGCCCGGCACCCGTCTCGGCGATGATCCGGGTTTTTCCCGCCCGGCGGGCCATCAGGATTTGGCCGATCGCGTTGTTGATCTTGTGCGCCCCGGTGTGGTTCAAGTCCTCCCGCTTCAGGTAGATCTTGCAGCCGTGCTTGGCCGACAGCCGCCGGGCAAGGTAGAGCGGGGTGGGTCGCCCCACGTAATCGACCAGCAGCGCGTGGTATTCCCGCTGGAACGCGGGATCTTCCAGCGCCTCCCGGTACGTCACCCGCAGCGCCTCCACGCTGGCGTGGAGGATCTCCGGGATGTAAGCGCCGCCGAACTCCCCGTAGTAGCCCCCGGCGTCCACCGCGATCGTCATCGCGGGTTCATCTTCATGCTTGTAATCGTTTTTCATCTTGTTTATTTGTTTCGCGGAAAAAAATAAGGCCTGTCGTGAGTCGCGACAGGCCTTATCAAACGTGGATAACGGGCACGTGGGATTAACTCACTCTTCCGGGAAGAATAAGCGCCACCACCAATAACCGTTAAACCGAATCATTTCCATGTTTTTTAAAGTTTGTTGCCGCGAAGGTAGGGATTTTTTTTAAATGGCAAGTAACGCGGGATTTTTTTTTGTAAAAAAACCCTCCCCGTTTTTTTGTTACCTTCGCGACAAAAACAACATGCACTACACGGAAATCACCCTTCACGTCACCCCCCACGACGACGAGACCGTCGAGATCCTCGTGGCCTACCTCGAGGCGGCGGGCTTCGAGGGCTTCTCCTGCACCGGCGACGGCGTGAAAGCCTACATCCCCACCGGCCGCTACCAGCCCGCCGCGCTCGGGCAGATCATCGCCCGGCCGCCCTTCGCGGGTCGGGCCATCGCGTGGGAAGTCGCCGGGATCGAGGATCAGGACTGGAACAAGCAATGGGAAGAGAGCTTCGCGCCCGTCCTCGTGGGCGACCGCGTGCTGGTGCGGGCCAGCTTCCACGCGCCGCGGCCGGGCGTCGAGCACGATATCGTCATCGACCCCCGGATGACCTTCGGCACCGGCCACCACGCCACCACCGCGCTCATGCTCGAGGCCATCCTCGACCTGCAACGCGTCTTTCGCGGGCGGGAGGTGCTCGACATGGGATGCGGCACGGGCATCCTCGCCATCCTCTGTGCCAAGACCGGCGCCGCCCGCGTCACCGGGATAGACATCGACGAGCGCGCCCGCGAAAACGCGCTCGAGAATCTCGCCGCCAACCGCGCCGCCGGCGTCGCGATCCTCACCGGGGACGCCGCCCTGCTCGATGGCCGGCCGCCGCGCTACCACCTCGTCCTCGCCAACATCAGCCGCAACGTCCTCCTCGAGGACATGCCCCGCTACGTTGCCGTCCTCCACCCGGGCGGGACGCTCGTCGCGAGCGGTTTCCTCGACGTCGACCTGCCCCTCGTCCGGGAGTGCGCCGCCGCGCTGGGCCTCTCCCTCGCCTCCGAGCGGCAACGCGACAACTGGCGCGCCGTCATTTTCAACAAAGCGCCGAAAATGTGTTAAAATCATCGCCCCCGCTTGCAGGATTGAAACCGATGGGCAATCTTTGCACCCGGTTTTAAAAATCGTGGATTATACCTTGAATTAAATACGCATGGAATACACAGACGTGTTAAAATTTGGCGGCACCTCCGTGGGCAGCGCGCAGCGCTTGCAGGCCGTCGCGGAACTCATCGCGCGGGACGGCGAGCCGAAAGTCGTGGTGCTATCGGCCATGTCCGGCACGACCAACTCGCTGGTGGAGATCACCACCTGCCTCTACCGCGCCGAACGCCAGCAGGCCCTCGATGTCATCCAGAACATGGAGATCAATTACCTCATCGTCAACAGCGAGCTTTTCTCCACCGGCGAGTATACGCGCCGCGGGCAAGCCTTCCTGCAGACGATCTTCACCTACCTGCGCTCCTTCGTCAACAAGGAGTTCTACCCCCTGCAGGAGAAGGCCATCGTGGCGCAGGGAGAGATCATCTCGACCAACCTCCTGCAACTCTACCTCGAGGAGCGGGGCGTGCCCTCCACGCTGCTCCCGGCCCTCGACTACATGCGCGTGGACAAGGACGGCGAGCCGGACTATTTTTATATCAAGCAAAACCTCCGGCGCCTGCTCGCCGACCCCGCCACGGCGCCCCTCGTCATCACGCAAGGGTTTATCTGCCGCAACGCCCTCGGCGAGATCGACAACCTCAAGCGCGGCGGTAGCGACTACTCCGCCGCCCTCGTCGGCGCCGCCCTCGCCGCCCGCGAGATCCAGATCTGGACAGACATCGACGGCGTGCACGACAACGACCCCCGCCACGTGAAGAATACCCGCGCCCTCCGCGCCCTCTCCTTCGACGAGGCCGCCGAGCTGGCCTACTTCGGCGCCAAGATCCTGCACCCCTCTAGCGTCCAGCCCGCCAAGCGCGCCAACATCCCCGTCAGGCTCAAGAATACCCTCAACCCGGCGGACGAGGGCACCCTCGTCAGCGAGGCAAGCCCCGCGAGGGACTTCAAGGCCGTCGCCGCGAAGGACGGCATCACGGCCGTCAAGATCAAGTCGAGCAACATGCTCCTCGCCTACGGGTTTGTCCGCAAGGTCTTCGAGATCTTCGAGGCATGGAAGACGCCCATCGACATGATCGCCACCTCCGAGGTCGCCATCTCGCTCACCATCGACGACACCGCCCGCCTCGAGCATATCGTCAAGGACCTCGAGCGCTATGGCGCCATCGAGATCGAGCACGACCTCTCCATCATCTGCGTCGTGGGAGACTTCAGGGCCGGGCACCCCGGCGCCGTCGCCCGCCCGCTACACGCCCTCCGCGAGATCCCCCTGCGCATGGTCTCCTACGGGGCCAGCGAGCACAGCGTCTCGCTCCTCGTCAAGCAAACCGATAAACAACGCGCGCTCGTGGCCCTCAGCGACGAGCTGTTTCAAGATGAACGATCATGAATAATATCCTGCAACTCCCCGCCCTCAAGACACCTTGTTATTACTACGACCTCGACCTGCTACGCGAGACCCTCCGCGTCGCCACCCACGAGGCGGATAAGCATGCCTTCCGTCTCCACTACGCCGTCAAGGCCAACGCCAATCCCCGCCTCCTCGCGCTCATCCGCTCCCGCGGACTCGGGGCGGACTGCGTCAGCGGCAACGAGGTCGCGGCGGCCATCGACAGCGGTTTCCCCGCTGCCGACATCGTCTACGCCGGCGTGGGCAAGAGCGACGACGAGATCCGCCGCGCCCTCGAGGCGGACATCTTCTGTTTCAATTGCGAATCTTTCCCCGAGATGGAGGTGATCAACGGCATCGCCGCCTCCCTCGGCCTCCGCGCCCGTGTCGCCCTGCGCGTGAACCCCAACGTCGACGCCCACACGCACCGCTACATCACCACCGGCGTCGAGGAGAACAAGTTCGGCTTCTACCTCCACGACCTCGAGGCGGCCATCCGCCGCTGCCGCGAGCTACCGGCCCTCGAATGGCTTGGCCTCCACTTCCACGTCGGCTCGCAAATCACCGACATGGAGGTCTTCTGCGAGCTATGCGCCCGCGTTAGCGACCTCCAGCGCCACCTCGCGATGCACGGCCTCGTCCCCGCGCACGTCAACTTCGGCGGCGGCCTCGGCGTCGACTACGACGATCCCGACGAACACTCCATCCCCAACTTCGCCGCCTACCTCCGCGTCTTTGCCGATCACTTCGAGGCCCGCCCGGGACAACAACTACACCTCGAACCGGGACGATCGCTCGTCGCCCAGTGCGGCTCGCTCGTCTCCCGCGTCCTCTACGTGAAAGAGGGCCGCGACAAGAAATTCATCATCCTCGACGCCGGCATGAGCGACCTCATCCGCCCGGCCCTCTACCAAGCCCACCACGCGATCGAGAACCTCACCCCCTCGTCCGCCGCCCGCGACCTCTACGACGTCGTCGGCCCCATCTGCGAGTCCTCCGACTGCTTCGCCAAAGCCGTCGACCTCCCCGTCACGCGCCGCGGCGACCTGATCGTCCTCCGCTCCGCCGGGGCCTACGGCGAGGTCATGGCCTCTCGCTACAACCTCCGCGACCTGCCCCCCGCCCGCTTCTCCGACGAGGGCAAGGCAAGCCTTGCTTGAATTACGAATTACGGGGCAGGGATTCTCCCTGCCCTAATTACGAATTACGAATCGAGGGGCGCATTTGTAAGGGCAGGGCTTGCCCTGCCCAAAGTTCCCTCGCTCGGCATAGTCCAGCCCAATGCCGTCAACTTAAGCAGAAACGGTTTCCGCTCGGCGGAGGCTCCAGCCTCCGTCGGGTTAAAAGCAAGGCTCCAGCCTTGCAAAATCTACTGCGTTGTGCGGCGTAGGCTCCAGCCCAATGTCATCAAGTTAAGCACAAAATCTATGGTTCGTCATTGCGAAAGTGAAGCCTGAAGCAATTCATCATGCTGTTTTAACTGGATTGCTTCCTGCTTCGTTCCTCGCAGTCGCAATGACGGGAAACGGTCTTTTCCTTAACTTGATGACATTGGGATATCGCCTACGCCGGGCAAAATCCTTTATTGGGTATTAAAAACGGAAAATATTCTGATTATAGGTGTCATATTTCGGAAAAGTCATTACCCTTACGACATAAATAACAAATCAAATTTGTGTGTTATGGATAGTAAATATTTAAAAAACAAAGCATTATATTTGCGTTCGTTATACAAACAGGTTACATTGTGTAATGTAAGACGGATATTATCCCGGTCGAAGTAAAATCAGGCACGAAAGGTTCTATGCAGAGCATGTTTCAATTTTTGTCCGAAAAGGAATATTCATACGGCCTCCGTTGTTCAATGGAAAATTTCGGGACATACCAAAATGTAAAAATTTATCCGCTATATGCAGTTTCACGGATTGGGAAATAAAACAAAGCATCATGACAGGCCGGTAATACGTTTTTATCTTGACGATCATTCCGCGATAGTCTTATAGCCGAAATATTCATCGTCTTCACAGCAAGTTGACGAGATTGATTCGCAATTGCCTTCTTGTTCGCTATTGCTTCGCTGTCTCGTAATTCGTAACTGATCAATTGTATTTTATTCGCTGGTGCGATACCCGTTATTTCATGTTCTGTCCGGGCGAATGACTTTTTTTTCTAAAACCGGAAACCTTTCCACGATCTTTTCGTATTACTTTTTTGTAGAGACTCACGCCCTCTACCCGTCAAAAAACGGGTTTTGAATAT